>JAGGAA010000263.1 GCA_017889675.1 Bacillota bacterium
ACTCATGAAATTGCCTTTGCCCGCGAAGTTGCTTCCCGAATCATTTATGTCGAAGATGGTGTCATTGTCGAAGATGATACACCAGATGTCATTTTTAATCATCCTAAAGATGCGCGGACGAAAGCATTTCTTTCACGTGTTACGACTGGACTTGCCTAATAAGATTAAAAAGACTCTCTCTACGGGAAATGACATTAAGGGACGTTTCTGACTGGTATATCTGCCCACAAGAGCAAAGGCTCTACAACGTAAGTCGAGAAGATTCAAAGGACAAACTCTATCACAACAAGGCCTGTAAAACCTGCGTACATAAAGATGAATGCACTAAAAATAAACGAGGTCGTCAAATTATACGTGGAGAATATCACGAAGTTATGGCTCGTGCGGATGAGCGGCTAGCCCAAAACGTAGCACTTTATAAGCAGCGGCAGATGATAGTAGAGCATCCATTCGGCACAATAAAGCGGGCTATGGGCTACACGCACTTTTTGTTAAGGGGAATTGTAAAGGTAAGGGGTGAGGCGGTTATGCATTGTTTAGTGTATAACCTAAACGCGTGCTCAAATTACTGGGGCCAGAGAACCTCATAACGTCAATTAGAAGGATAGTGGCACTTCCTGTATAGGATATGCCGCTATTTTTGATTATTTCTGCATTAGTCTGCCTATATGGGCTGACAGCTCAGTGTTGTTGCACAGTCTGACGTCCCTTGGTGTCCTCTTTTGGAGTAAGTCCATGCCTAAATTGAAACGTTACCGTAAGAAAGAGGAAGTTCACCCGTTGGCACAAGTCACTGACGAAAAAGAGAAACAGGATATTTTGCTGACAGTCAAGGTCATAGAAGGCTAATAAATTCGCAGCAATTTCATCAAGTAAGATTACCGCTGGAACCAGTCGGCTTTCATCAAAATCAAAAAAAGCATCATGGTATCCAGATCTAAATCTATACCGATCATGAGATACGCGGCCTGTCCCCCACATTGCTGCACACGCTCCACGAAGTGGGTACAATCTCGTTGTCACCAATATTTCCAGTCGGAAGAACTTCATCAACCAGAGCACGATGAATATTAGCCTATCCTAAGGTATACTGTGAACATTTTTATCAGTACCAATCTATATGAATCAGAACAGCTGACAAGCCTAGCATTTTGCTTGCTTTTGATTAAAATCTGACGTAATTTTCAAAAACATTTTGTCCTTAATGCAAAAATCTCTTCCGGCTTTAAAACTTTAACAATAAATCGAATTAAATCTTTAGTGAAGTCCACCTTTTTTTCCGGACCCTGCCACGGGTTGCCGAATTGATCGATGATAATCCTCACCACTGGTCGTACTTGTAACTGCGGGTGAATCTCAACGACCACACCAATTTCACCGGTGTCCAATAACACAGTAGTACCAACTGGGTATATCACCACATTCTCCAGGAAAATATCAACAATTTTAGGGTCAAGCTTAGCCCCTCTGGAGGCTAGCATAATATCATAGGCCTCATGGGGCAAAAAGGCTTTTCTATAAGGCCGATCCGAGGTAATGGCATCATATAAGTCTGCAACAGCAACTATTCTTGCATAAATATGAATATTTTCCCCTACTAACCCTCGACAATAACCAGTGCCATCAAAACTTTCATGGTGTTGGAAAGCCACATGAGCGGAAACTAAGGGAATTGGACCAACTCTGCGAATAATTTCAAAACCTTTTTTAGTATGGGTTTGTATTCGCTGCCAGTCAGTAGGCGAAATTGCGTCCGTCTTTTGAACAATTTCGGTGGGAACTAGCAGCATTCCTAAATCGTGCAAAATTGCCCCCATCGCGAGTTCGAGCAACTGCTGGTGATTCAAATTCATTTTGATTCCAATCATGATCGATAGTAAGCAGACATTAATCGAATGACCAAATGTATAATCAGCACTAGCACGAATGTCTGTCATTTGTATAAGCACATGGCGGTTACCAATCGCATCTTCGATAATCTTCTTCATAGCCTCGCATATTCCGGTTAGATTGAATGTCCGATTTTCACGGATATCGCCGAAAGCTTGACTAACCATTTTGATAATCTCTACTCGGGTTTCTTCGTTAACCATCTCCTGGGGCGTAATTTCCAAGTGTGGATGATTAACAAATACAGAATCTATACCCAAAGTCCCCAATTTTGAAATCAAAGGTTCATCCAAAATTACATTCTCTGACAACAGAAGTTTTCCTGTGGCACTAAAAATATTCCGGGCAATAATCATCCCCGGTTGGAGTTGCGAAGTTGCTAAACGGAGCATAACTATCCTCCCGACTATTGTTGCGCTGTTCAGGTTTGCACCTTCCACTCAAATAACACAGTAACCTGATACAAACTTTAACATAATACTTACTCTATTCTTATATATTTTTCTGAACTAGTCCCAGCTTTTCCATCACTTTCACCAATTGGTCAATGTCTATAGGCTTTGCGGCATAGGCATCACAACCAAGTTCAAAAGACTGCTGAACATAGTTCGTTTCTCCCAATGCAGTTACCATGATTACTAATATCCAAACAGACCAAATCGTAAGGATTGTTATCTTTCAAAGACAATAAAAATGCATCCAAAGCCTCTAACCCATCTACCGTCAAGTCACATTCTCCATATTGAGAAAGAAACTTCGAAAGAAATTTTCTACTAACCATATCATCTTCTGCTATTAATATCCTCATCCCTATTCCCCCCTAAAACTTTTATCTTTTGCGAAGTTCACATAGCTGTCGAATATTTTCTAAATGTGCAAGCGTTTCTCGCAAATTACCGCGCCTAGCGGCCAATTCAGCCTTAAAAGCCAAACTCTTTAATTCATCTGAACCAATTTGGATTGCAACTATTTTAATCTTGTGGGCAGACTCCTCCATAAGCCCTAAACCTTTTTCGTCACCACTGCACTGTTCAAGCAATTTTACTATTTCCACCAATGCCGAAGACTCTGCATTTACCGCATCTGCTTCGCAAGCCAAAACAACGTCCCCATTTTCATTAATTTGTAAACTACGAATAATATCGCCAGGATTCATGCATTTATTTTGTGGTGAAAATAATTCAATTTTATTAATCAGTTCCTCAAACTGCATTGGTTTGGCGATATATTCATCCATTCCTGCTGCCAAAAATCTCTCCCTATCTCCTAAAAGCGCGTGTGCCGTAAGCGCAATAATCGGGGTATGTTTACCGGTATGAACTTCTTCTTCCCTGATGTGCTTTGTGGTCTCTATCCCGTCCATTTCAGGCATTTGAATATCCATCAAAATAATATTATAGTGTTTTTGCCGCCAAAGCAGTAATGCTTTGACACCGTTTTCTGCCGTATCAATTTGGTAACCCATCTTACGAACCATTCTTTCAGTAACAACACGATTAATTGCATCGTCTTCAACTAACAAAAGGTTCAATGGTATCAATGGCTTGACAAATTTCAACTTCGGCCGGTCATCAATAACGCCAGCTTTTAAAGTGATAGTAAAGGAAAAAACGCTCCCCTGATCCTTGACACTCTCAACCCACATCTTTCCGCCCATCATCTCTACAAGCTGCTTTGAAATAACCAGTCCCAATCCTGTTCCACCGTATTTTCTAGTAATAGAGCCATCTACTTGACTAAATGTTTTAAACAGCTTATTCATTTCACCAGAAGCAATTCCGATGCCGGTATCGCGCACAGCAAAGGTAAACTCAAAAGTTTCAGCATTTCCTCCGGTTCTTTTTATTGATAAGCTAACTTCACCATTTTCGGTAAATTTTATGGCATTGTCAAGTAAGTTATTCAATATCTGCCGTAATCGGTTCTGATCGCCACCTACTATATCCGGAACATCAGCCGATAGGGTATAATTTAATTCCAGACCCTTGCTTCTAGCACGATACGAATAAGCTTTCACTATTTCAGCGATTAAATCCCGGAATTTGAAGCTGACAACCTCAAGCAACAGTTTTCCGGCTTCCATCTTGGAAAAATCCAGAATATCGTTAACAATTCCCAATAACTGACGTGCACAAGATTTTGCGACCGTTAAGTTCTCTTTTTGCTCACTGGCTAATTCGGTCATTAGCGTTAAATCAATCATTCCCGTAATGCCATTAATCGGGGTTCGAATTTCATGACTCATGTTGGCAAGAAACTCACTTTTGGTTTTATTAGCCGTTTCCGCTTTGTCCTTAGCCCCTTTGAGTTCTTCTTCCACAAGCTTTCGCTCAGATATATCCCTGATAATATTTAGCAGTACTTTTTTTTCACGAATGAACGTACCTTGAGAATTTATTTCCACCGGGAAAGATTCACCATTTTTCCTTTTATGTACCGCTTCAAAAAATACTCCCTTACTGTCAGCTATAGCCATCTGGCACTTCATGAATGCTTCCTTTTCTTTTTCACACAGATCAAAAATAGTCAAATTTAGCAGTTCTTCACGTGAATAACCATAGGCTTTAACAGCGGCTTCGTTGGCCTCAATAATCCGTCCGTCGATATCAATAAAGATGATTATATCTTGCGCCTGTTCAGAAAGTACTTTATATCTGTTCAACCCTTCTTCGGCAATTTTTCTGTCGGTGATATCTATCCCCATACCAATATACCCTTCAGGTAGCCCATGCATATTATAGTATAGCTTACAAACTCTATAAAGCCAGCGGTACTGTCCATTACGATCAAGTACCCGGATTTCGCTTTCCTCCCAAACCTCTTTATTCTGCAGTCCCAAATCGGAATCGACGTATTTTTTTTTGTCATCAGGATGGAGCCGATCCAGCCAACCATTCCCTAATGCATGTTCAGTGGCTTGACCTGTTAGTATATACCAGTTTTCATTAATAGATTCGGTCTCGCTGCTTATATTATTTCGCCAAATAATTGTAGGAAAACTTTCAAAAATCCGCAAATAAAAATCTCTTGTTTTGATAATAGATATTTCTTTCTGTTTTTGGTCAGTGATATCAACTAAAGCTACCACAACACGAATTTTACCATCTACGATAATCGGTGCTGCACTGGCTCTGAACCAAAATTCCACTTTTTTCCCTTCATTAACAATGGTTTTGTTGCATTCAATACCAGACGCAGTCATTCCTTCGATAGCAAGCAAAGTGGCTCGCCGGAATTCGCAATATTGACAAGAAGTTCCGTGCCCACAGCCCTTCTCATTCTCAAGACTACTTTGACATCCAACTGCATTGCCAAAACTCTTTCCCACTACCTTTATCCTGTCTCCACCAAACATCTTTAGTGCCGCATCATTGACTTGGACAATCTTTTCAGTCTCATCGACAGTATACATGCCTACCGGGGCGGAATTAAATATCATTCTTAAATTGTCTTCTTCACTTTCGATCTTCTTTTCCAACATTTTATAGCGTGTGATATCACGAAATACCATCACTACACCATCAATTTTCTCGCCAGTTTGTTTAATCGGCGTGCAGCTTGCAGATAGATATTTTGCTGTTCCATCCTTCATGATAATGACCGATTCACTTTGCAAACCTATGGCAGTATGCATTTGCAGAACCTGAGTAGTAGGACTGGGTAATGGTTCTCTGGTTTGAGCACTATAGAGACTGAACACAGCGCCAAATGGCTGACCCATAGCCTTTATCCTACTCCACTCTGTAATTCGTTCTGCGGCTTCATTCATAAAAATAATCTTCTCTGCCGTATCAACAGCAATAACTCCATCTCCAATGGAAGCTAGCATTCCGGACATGAAGTGCGTATTCATCAGCCTATCACCCGCAATCTGATTTTATATAGTAATAAAGGCAGCATTTAACTGCAGTGCCTATTCCGTCAAAAT
>JAGGAA010000264.1 GCA_017889675.1 Bacillota bacterium
GTACCGGAAGTTCTCAATAGCCTGCGTAATGAGAATATTGATGCTCCTGGCGGTAAAGTTACTGATGGACAGCACAAAACCGACCTTCGCGCGGTAGGGCGTATTAAAGACACCAGTGAGTTTTTGGATATTGTTGTTGCTCAACGTGACGGAGTACCGCTTTATGTAAAAAATATTGCGGTTATCAAAGATACGACCGAAGAGGCAGCAACAGTTACCAAGCTTAATGACAAGCCGGCGCTTGGTCTTGATATCATGAAGCAGTCTGGCAGTAACACTGTGCAGGCAGTAGACAACGTCAAAAAACAATTGCAAAGTATTAAAAAGGAATTGCCGCCAGGGATTGATTTAGTGGTGGTTCGCGATAATTCAAAAACAATTAACGAGTCAGTGCAGGATGTGGAGTTTAACCTTGTTGTTGGTGGTATTTTAGCAGTTGCTATTGTATTTTTGTTCTTAGGTAACTGGCGAAGCACCATCATTAGTGGTATTGCAATTCCGGTATCTGTTATCGCTTCCTTTGCGGTCATGAAGGCCTTGGACTTCACACTTAACACTATGTCGCTATTGGCCTTATCGCTGGCTGTGGGTTTGTTGATTGATGATGCCATTGTTGTTATCGAAAATATTGTGCGCCATCTGGAAATGGGCAAAGATAAGGTAACTGCCGCGCTAGATGGAACAGCAGAGATTGGCCTTGCCGTTATGGCTACTACCTTTACTCTTGTTGCGGTCTTCTTGCCGGTGGGTATGATGAATGGCATAGTTGGCCAGTTTTTTAAAGAGTTTGGTATAACCGTGGCGGCCAGTGTGCTAGTATCGTTATTTGTTGCTTTTACATTGACGCCTATGCTGTCGGCTAAATATCTCGATCATGCCGAAATGAATGGTAACAGTAAGTTCGGTAGGGCTTGGCTCAGATGGAATAAAAAGTTTGATGAGCTAACCGTTAAATACGGGGAGTTCTTACGTCAGGCTCTGGGACAGCGCCGCAAGGTCATGTTAGTAGCGTTGGCTTTGTTTGTTGGTAGTTTGACACTCGTGCCACTACTGGGGTCTACCTTTGTTCCTGATGCTGATAATGGGGAGATTACTGTTACCGCTGTCGTTGACCCTGGCATGAGCGTAAGCGCTACGGGCGATATGGCAGACGGTATGGCCCAACTTATACGCGACTTGCCTGAAGTTAAGCTAACCTACAGTGTGGCCAACGCCAAAAACATAACCATTTTGGCAGAGCTTACACCTAAGAATCAGCGCAAACGTAGTGATACGGTTATCATTGAGGAGCTGCGGCAAAAATTTAGTAATGTGCCAGGTGCCGAAATTAGTATATCTAAAAAATCAGGTATGTCAAACGGCAAGCCGGTATCACTGGTTGTCCAGGGAACCTCGCTGGATACCTTGGCGGAGATTGCCGATCAAGTTGAGCAAGTTGTGGCTAACATTCCTGGTGCGGTAGAAGTATCGTCAAGCTATGAAGCCGGTAATCCTGATGCTCAGATTGTGGTTAAGCATGATCGGGCAGCAGATTTGGGGATTTCGCCAGCAAGTATTGCTGATACGCTGCAGACTATGTTTAACGGTAAGGTTGTCACCCAATACAAGGAAGGTGATGACTCCTATGATGTACGGGTAATTTTAGACCCTGAGGATCGTCAGAGCCTGGCAGATGTCAAGAATGTGTATTTGTCTGGCAGAGCTCAGAGCAAAAGCGGGCAAATTGTTATGGTGCCGCTTGATCAGGTAACAGACACGGTGTATGCTACCAGCCCGGCTCAGATTACACGCTATGATAATCAACCGCAAATTACCATTACAGCCAATCTCCGCGGGATTACATTAGGTGAATTCAACACCGCGTTCAATAAAAAAGTGGCTGATGTAACTATGCCGGAAGGGTATCAATTTGTCGCTACCGGCCAGACCAAGTCCATGAATGATGCTTTTAGCAGCATGGTGATAGCACTTACTATGGCGGTACTGTTTATTTTCTTCGTACTGGCTGCTCAGTTTGAGAGCTATCTTGACCCCTTTGCCATTATGCTTGCCTTACCGCTGGCCATTATCGGCGCGATTATTGGCTTGTTGGTGATGGGAAGTGAGCTTAGTATAATGTCGTTGATTGGCATAATTATGCTGATGGGCCTAGTAACCAAGAACGCCATATTATTGGTTGACTTTGCCAAACAGCGACGTGCCCAAGGCATAGAACGCAACCAAGCGTTGGTAGAGGCGGCGACCAAGCGGATGCGGCCGATCATTATGACGACAGCCGCAATGATTGTCGGCATGATTCCGCTAGCCTTAGGTATCGGTCCAGGGGCCGAAGCCCGTGCACCCATGGCTCATGCCATCATCGGCGGCTTGGTGACTTCGACTATTCTGACGTTGATTATTGTGCCAGTTGTGTATACTGTATTTGATGATATCCAACATGGCAAATTTAGTTGGGAAAGGGTATTCAAACGAGCGTAACAGACAAGTTGGTTTTAGACGAGAAAAACATCCTGCGCGTACCAGTAGGTATAGCTGCAGGATGTTTTTTCTTATTGACGGGTGTATTTTTGTGAAAAAAAGACGCTTGACAAGGCTGTCGATATCTGCAATAATAAAAACAAGAAAAATGATAATGATTATCATTACAAGTTAAGGTCTGATGCTTTTACATGTAAGACTAGTAATATACGGGTAAAGCTGGTTCGAGATGATGAGGGTGTGAAAACAGAGTGACGATTAAAACCAGGCTGCTTATTGTTGTGCTATTGCTTGGCATGTTGCCTATTGGAGTTATGATTATAGCTGGCAAACAAGTAGGGCTAGGCATGAACCAAGCGTTTTATAATACTATGGCAATTGTATTAATGGTAAGTATTCTTGTAGGGTTGGTTAGCCCAGGCATTATCAAACAATGGCTTTTTTCTAATCAAGTCCAGAAGATGAAGGAATTCTGCCAACATATAAAGGCTGGTCGGTATGATGTGGTTTTAACTGTGCCGAATGAACGTGACAATGATGGTAACGAAAATGAATTGGTTGATTTGATGCGGGACATGAATTGGATGGTCCATAGGATTAAGGTGAATGAATTGGAGTTGCGCCAGGTTGTAGTTGATCTTGAACAATCCAGAACTGAGATTCAGTCGCGGAAAAAAGTATTGGAAGAAGTGAATGCCGCACAATTAGTCGTTCAGAGTCAATTGCAAGGGCGAACACAAGAACTAAAAGAGGCGTTAGATAAATTACGCAATTTATTGGATAACATTGGTCAAGGGTTTCTTTCTTTTGGTAAGGATTTAAGGGTTGCCGGCGAATATAGTGCTGAATGTGTTATGATTTTTAATCAGGAGATAAAGCATGAGTTGGTTTCGGCATTATTGTATCCGGAAGATCCAGAGCAGCAGGAGTTTTTGACAGCTTTATTTGATAAAGTATTTCAGGAAGAAGATGTTCTACTCAGGGAAAATTACCTGTCGTGGCCGCAAAGCTGCATGAGTTAGAGACTGATTTAGCAGAAGTGCGAAATGAAATAGAAAATGACCGGATGAATACTACTGTCAGGGAATGTTTTGTGGACTATTCACCTGAAACGCTATATGAGTGGCTGGAACAAGAGGTAGAAGAATTAAGAAAAGTACTGGGTAGCCAGTTCCTTCTCCGGGATGCGACAATTGTTGTGGAAAACTGCAAACTACAAGAATTGGAGGAGAAAATTCGACGTTTGCTTACTCCTTGTCAAGCAGGACCCCTTATTGAGGATCTTAGGCGTTTGCGTTATAAGCCCTTCAGTGAATTAATCAATATGGTTCCTGAATACATAGCTGATTTAGCATTAAATCAAGGTAAAGAAATTAGTTCGCTGTTGATCACCGGCACGAAGACTTTGGTAGATCCTATAAAATATCATGATTTTGCCAAGGCGCTTGTGCATGTTTTCCGTAATGCAATTGCTCATGGCTTGGAAACCCCAGAGGAACGCGTACAAAATGGCAAACAGCCTCAGGGTCAGATTAAGTGCAATATCGAGGAATATGGGGCAAATATGGTAATTGCTATTGCGGATGATGGCAAAGGGATTGACGTTAATCGTATAAGAGAATTGGCTGTTGCCAAGGGAATTTGCAGTGAGCTAGTGGTCGCTGCTTTATCAGAGAAAGAAATAGTTCAGCTGATTTTTGCAGACGGGCTTTCCAGTGTTGCTGCGACTAATGAATTAGCAGGACGGGGAGTAGGCTTGGCTGCCGTAAAACAGGAACTTGAAAAACTTGGCGGACATATTGAGATTAAGACGGTAGTAGGTAAAGGTACTAAATTTACTTTTATTTTGCCACTAGTAGACTCTGACTATAGGTTAAATACAAAGGAGGTTGAACCGGACAATGGCGCGTGTGTTAGTTGTGGATGACGCATTAATGATGCGAAAAACCATTGGGACCTTTTTGGCGAAAGCAGGACATGTGGTGGTGGAGGAAGCGGCGAATGGCAAACAGGCAGTTGCTGCCTATAAAAATCATCTTCCCGACTTGGTTACGATGGATATAACCATGCCCGAGGTAGATGGTATTGGCGCCCTACAGCAGATTATTGCTTTTGACCCACAAGCCAGAGTTGTTATGGTGAGTGCACTTGGGCAAAAACATAAAGTATTTGATGCCTTACAGCACGGGGCCAAGGGCTATATTTTGAAACCGTTTACTGCCGATAAGTTACTGTTGATAATTAATGAATTGCTAGGAGCAACTCACAAGGGTGGGAAGGAATGCCGAGAATATGCGAATTCCTTTGACAAAAAAACGGTGACGTCTAAGAGGGCATTTACTGTTGAAACGCAGGAAGGTACTGCGAGAATTGCGTTGTTGCGAGAATTAACACAAACTGATTTTGACGAGCTGGCCAAAGAAATTAATAACATAAGGGTACAGCAGGTAGAGGAGATACTACTTGATTTTACTTATGGAAGTACACTGCATAATAGAAGTGCACCCGCGTATGTGAAAATGATTGAGGAATTTATTGATGCAGGTGGTAGGCTGCGGATTGTCTGCTATACGCAGGATTATACGACATACTTTCGTAGTTTGGCGAGCTTGCAAGCGATTGAGTTTCAACTAGCTAAGCGATGCATTGTCCAATAGAATTATTTTTTTAACTCAAGAGTGAGAATGATTATTGTTATCGCAAAAATTAAAGGAGGAAAAACGAAATGGTCAAATTATTAAATCAATTATTGCCGGGAGAAACCGGTACGATTGCTAAAATTCATGGTAATGGTCCTATCCAACGCCGCATTATTGATATGGGAGTTGTTCTTGGATCAAAGATCGAGGTTCAAAAATATGCACCGCTGGGTGACCCCATGGAGGTTAAGGTCATGGGCTTTAATCTCTCCTTGCGCAAAGTTGAGGCCCAGAATATCGAAATTAAGATGAATTAACTGAGAAGGGTGGTTATGCAAATGCAGAGTGTTGATCAAGGACAATTAATGATAGTAACCGCCTTGGGCGGTTCGCGGGAGGTAAGGACAAGGCTTACTGATTTGGGTTTTACACCTGGCACGCCTATTTGCATAATAAATCGTAGTCAGGATTCTGTTATTATCAAGGTCCGGGGCAGCCGGATTATGTTAAACAATGTATTGGCTTCTGCCATTAGGGTGGAGCAGGGACAGGACGAAGGAGGATTTTATAGTGGCAAATACCAAAGTCAGTATTGCTTTGGCCGGTAATCCCAATTCAGGCAAAACAACTATTTTTAATAGTGTTACCGGTGCTAGGCAACATGTAGGCAACTATCCGGGAGTTACGGTTGAAAAACGGGAGGGGTTCCGGCAGTATCAGAATAAAGAGTTGTTGATAGTTGATTTGCCGGGTACATACAGCTTAACAGCCCATTCGCTGGACGAACTTGTGGCACGTAATTTCATCATTCAGGATAAGCCGGATGTTATTGTAGATATACTGGATGCCGGCAATTTGGAACGTAATTTATATTTGGCGGTGCAGCTTCTGGAATTGGAACGGCCGATGGTCATAGCACTTAATATGGCCGACGTCGCTGAGAGCATGGGCACAAAAATCAACGAGCAAGTATTGGCACAGAAGCTGGGTGCACCAGTAGTTAGAACAGTTGGTAATCGTCATAATGGCATAGATGAGCTATTGGCAGCGGCTGTAAAGGTGGCTGAGGAAAACCAAACCAAATCCTTTGCTATTAATTATGGTGATGCAGTGGAAAATAAAATTGCGGAGATCAGTAGTTTGTTGGCAGAAGAACGGCATAACTTACGCTTTCCCTTGCGCTGGATGGCAATAAAACTATTGGAAAACGATCCAGAAATCCGCGATATTGTGAAGGAACTGCCAGGGAGCGCGCAGATTGCTAGGGTTGTTGCGGCAGCCAGGGAGAGTTTGCAGGCTGTTTTTGAAACTGACCCGGAATTGGCTATTGCCAATCTTCGGTATCAATTTGTAGGCGGGCTGTGCCAGGAAGTTATTGTAGCTAAACGGGAGGGAATGTTAACGACCTCTGATAAGGTTGACAGGATACTTACCAACCGAATGTTGGGGTTGCCTGTATTCTTAGGACTTATGTGGCTATTATTTAATATGGTATTTACGATTGGGGCGTACCCGCAGGATTGGCTGGAACAGGGGGTAGCTGCCATCGGTAACTTTGCCGGTCTCTATATGCC
>JAGGAA010000265.1 GCA_017889675.1 Bacillota bacterium
TTCTAACAGCTTAACCTTGCCTCTGGCTGTGGTATTTTCATTATCTGAGACTTGAAATACCGGGCAGACAGAGCGGCATGTGCCGCAGCGAATACACTTAACCAGTTGTTGTTGCCATTCTTCATACTTGTGCTCCATTATTTCACCCCCGGTAAAATCAGGCGGTTCAATATCTGTTTCGGATCAAATGCAATTTTTGCCTGCTGCTCAAGTTTTGCCAGGACACCGCTTGCTCCCTTGCCGGTAAGGCGGTCATATTTGCCAGAAGAAATACCGCTAACCTGCTTTACTGCTGTAGTAACCAACTCAAGGAAAGTATCGTTTGGCTCGGCCGCTGCAAATGCAATGTTGAGCTTACCTTCTGACGCCTGACCAAACAAACCGGCTTGAACACCAGTATTCTTAGTTATTTCGTAAAATGCCTTGATAAATTCTGCCTGGCAGGTAAAAGGTAGTTTATATTCATCGGTTAGTATATATTTGTCGGAAGAACGATAGAGCACGCTCCACTGAGCCGGCGTTTGCCCAACGCCCTCATAAGACTCCCGGATTGTCCCGCCATACTTATTGCTAAGGATTGTTGCACTATGATATTGTTCTGCTGCTTCTTCCTGCAAGCCATCAAATTCCAGCATAACAAGCTGCCCTTGTAAATCATTTTGAAAAACAGCTTGCACATTGTGGTCAATCCAGAGCAAGTAAGCCGGAACCATGTGGCTTGCCTTAAGGTCTTTGACAAAAGCAAGCATTTCGTCCACGCCGGCAAAAGTAATCGCCAACCCTCTACGCGTTTCAGGTAAGGGCAGCAGTTTCAGCAAAAACGTAGCCGCTATCCCATAATCGGTAAATGGCGCATTAAAAAAACGGGTAAAATCATAACCGGTAACATTCTTGACGGTTTTTCCACCTGTTTTCAAAAGCTCACCTGTCGGCAGCACAACCTCTGACCCCATCAGGAAATGCTTAGTGTTCCCATACTTTAAACTGGATAGATTAGAACAGCCTTCATAAAATAACTGCCCTACTGTTTTATCATGGTAAAATGGGGTGTCCGCAGGCAAAAAACGCAGACCTTGCTTAGCTAATCTGCCTGCCAGCGTACCCAATTTGACACCTGGTCTGACAGTTGCAACAAGGTTAGCCGCATCAATTTCCAGAATTTCATCCAACTTTGACAAGTCGATGGTTACTCCCTCAGGCTGGCCTTGCCTGTAAACATATAGTAGACTGCCCATCTCAGATGCTGTCCGTAACACGTGCTGCAGCTCCTCAATGGACTGAGGATACACTGATTGGCTCACGTGAATACCTCCTTTAAGAGCTAGTTCTGTACGCGGTAAGTACTCCTAATACGTTCTTTTCACAAGGCCAGCCGTACCTTTCGGTACGGCTGCCTTGTAATAAGACTTTAGTTTCAGCGCTACCACCCTAATTTGGTAGTACAGCTATATTTTCACGAGACGGACCCGTGAAATCCCTTCCACACCGCCTAGAAATGCCAGGGTCTCTTTGGAAACTTCCGAGTCAACAGCCAACACCATCATGGCTTGTTGTTCTGTAACCTTGCGTCCAAGCTGCATTGTGGCAATATTGACCTTGGCAACCCCCAATAAGGTTCCCATTTGTCCCACAACACCTGGTTTATCATGGTTTTCGGCCACCAGCATGTAAGGTGTGGGGTTAACATCAAATTCGTAGCCATTGATTTCCACAATTCGCAGTTCCCCCTTGCCAAAGGTGGTACCACTAATAGTAAACTCTTTGCCTTTGGATATAACCTTAAGTGTAATCAATGTCATGTAATTCTTCAAGTTAGATTCTTTGCTTTCGGTTACAACAACGCCCCGGCTATCTGCAATAACATTGGCATTTACATAATTTATCCGCTCTTTAAGGACAGGCTCAAACAAACCTTTCAATATGGCAAGTGTGATAACCGAAGTTTCCAGTGCCGCTACTTCTCCGCGATACAGAATCTCTACTTTCTCAATAGCTTCTTTTTCCAACTGATAGTACATCTTGCCCATGGTCTCTCCCAATTTTAAATACGCTTTTATAGTATCAAATTCCTGCATTGGCAAGGTAGGAAGATTGACAGCGTTGGGCACTATTTCTCCTCGCAGCGCGGAAATTACCTCTTGCGCCACAGTAATACCAACATTATCTTGCGCCTCCACCGTGTCAGCGCCAGCATGAGGCGTTACAATGACATTGTCAAGATCAAGCAGCGGGGAAGTGGCGTGAGGTTCTCCCTCTAGCACATCAATTCCAACCCGCTTGACGATTTTTTCTTTCAAGGCTTCGATTAGCGCTGCCTCGTTCACAATCCCGGCCCGGGCACAGTTGATGACAGTCAGCCCTTTTTTGGCAGCCTTAAATTGTTCTTTGCCAATTATACCATATGTCTCTTCGGTTTTGGGGGTATGCACAGTAAGGATATCACACTCGCTCATCAGGTCTTCCAGTTTTTCCTTCTTCTCCACACCAAACTTTTTGAAGCGGGCATCACTGATATAAGGATCGTAGGCGATAACATTCATCCCAAATGACTTCATGCGAGTTGCCACCAATGACCCAATCCGCCCCAAGCCTACAATACCTATTGTTTTACCCTGAAGTTCCATCCCTTTAAGACCGGCGCGATCCCAAACCCGCTCTTTAAGCCGGTTATGCAGTTGCGGAATGTTGCGGCAAGTCGCAAACAGCAGACCAATGGTAAGTTCAGCCGCCGACACGACATTGGATTCAGGAGTGTTAACGACAATAATGCCGCGTTTGGTAGCTCCTTCCATTTCAATATTATCGACACCGTTACCAGCACGTCCAACGACTTTTAACCTAGTGGCTTTTTCATATAATTCTTCATTGACTTTGGTGTTGCTTCTAACAATCAGACCGTCATACTCGCCAATAATTTTTAAAATTTCCTCTCGCGAGAGACCAGACTTTACATCAACACTCACACCTTCTTGCGTAAGTTTTTCTACACCTTTTTGCGCAATCTGCTCAGAAATTAATACTTTCATCATCTTACCTCCATTTGTATACTTTGCCCTTGTAGCCTCGTTTTTTGCATTAGTTAACAAAAAAACTCACCCCATGAATATTGGGGCGAGTTTTTAACCCGCGTTGCCACCCAGCTTAGACCAAAAAACAATATAGGTGTGGCCAATTGGATAATAAAAAAGCTCTCCATCCCTCCAGGGACGAGAACTATTCCCGCGTTGCCACCCATGTTGCCTTCCGGCCAACTTTAGCCGCTGTATTGGGCGGATCCCATTCTGATTCTTCATCAGTCACTCCCAGGCGGAACCTTCCTGTTCGGTGGACCGGCTTACACCAACCGCCGTCTCTCTGAACACCTTACATTTGGCTTCCTGTTCATCATGTTATATATTACGTTGAAATGATTATACCGTGTATCAAACTGTAAGTCAAGTGTATTTTATACAAGAGCATTCTTCCGCGAGAAC
>JAGGAA010000029.1 GCA_017889675.1 Bacillota bacterium
CATGCGAGAAAGAATTGCTGCTCAGGGACTTTCAAATTACATGGAAGTAATGGAACTTAGAGATATCTATCCTGCTGGCGACGAACAGGTTCTGGTGCACGAGCTGACCCACCGAATTGTACCGGAAGCATCAATTCCCCTGAAAGTGGGTTGTGTGGTCATCAACTCAGAAACGG
The DNA here is from genome assembly GCA_017889675.1 of Bacillota bacterium. Taxonomy (GTDB): domain Bacteria; phylum Bacillota; class Negativicutes; order Sporomusales; family Sporomusaceae; genus Sporomusa. The sequence continues at coordinate 177 of JAGGAA010000029.1, forward strand.
CACTGAATATAGCCCAGGCCGTGGCCGGAAACCCTGTTACCGAAACATATATCACCGTAGCGGGAGATATTCCCCATCGCCTGACCATGAAAGTACCTGTGGGCGTATCGATCCGCGAGGTGATCAGACAATGCGGTGTAGATAATGTGGAAGCCTATGCCGTGATAGACGGTGGACCTATGATGGGCTCTGTCATGAACAACGTGGATGGATATGTCACAAAAAAAAGTAAAGGATATGTGCTGCTAAAAAAAGATCACTTTCTTATTCGTAAAAAATCTGTGAGCATTGCTCAAGCAAGAGTAATAGGCAAAACCGCTTGCGAACAGTGTCGTATGTGTACAGATTTATGTCCTCGCTATCTCTTGGGACACAATATGCAACCCCATAAAGTCATGCGCGCCTTGAGCTACAATCTGGGGGACGTAAAACAACAACAAATTGCCCAGTTATGCTGCGAATGCGGTGCCTGCGAATTATTCTCCTGTCCGGCCAATCTCCATCCGAAATCTGTCAATATTCTTTATAAGCAAAAGCTGGCAGAACAAGGTATTAGATATCAGCCGACACAGCTGGAATTTAAGCCGAAAAACGGCTTACGTTGAAGTTGTCAGTGCAACGGCTGTTTGTCCGGGGAAATATATTGCTATCGTTCAAGGTGATGTTGCCGCTGTAGAAAGCTCTATCAGCGTAGGTGTAGAAACAGCGGGAGAATATCTGGTAGATAGCTTTGTCCTGGCTAATGTCCATCAGGCCGTTTTCCCAGCGATCACGGCTACGACTATGCCGGATGGAACCGGAGCTCTGGGGATCATGGAATCATTTTCCCTCGCCTCTATGATCATTGCCGCCGATGCGGCACTCAAAGCGGCGGATATACAGGCTTTGGAACTGCGTTTGGGCAGTGGTTTGGGTGGCAAAGCCTATTTCACCTTTACCGGTGATGTTGCCGCTGTGGAAGCAGGTATCGAAGCAGGAAAAGCCATTGTCGTAGAAAAAGGCCTGTTAGTAGATATAGAAGTAATTCCATCGCCGGCTGAAAAATTGTGGACAACCCTGTTCTAATATTACAATCACATATAACACTCTAGCAAAAGGAGGTGCTACCTTGAAAAAACTTGTTTGTGCAAACGAGGTGAAAGCAGCAGCAGAAAAGGGGCAAACAATATTCTGTGTAGACTGCAATACCATCATTACACCGGCAGCCAAGGATATAGCCAAGGAACTAGGCATGGAATTTGCAACAGACTCACCGGCGGCTGCAGAAAATCACACCAGCAAAGATTGCGGCCTGCCGAAGAAAGATAGCTGGGAAAACGAGATTGACTCCGATGTGATCTATCAAGTTGTAAAAGCAGTATTGGCCAATAGACTTCTGGCAAGTATTTCTGCCCCAGCTCCCGAACTGCCCTTCCGTGCCGACTGTGACCCGAAAAGTGGATTAAAAATTGTGCGCGGTAGGACTGTGAAACTCGAGACCTTTGATACTGGCGATCCCGGCACCGACGTAGCTTATCGTGAAGTGGTCAGTAAAGATGATTCCCAAATGAGTGCAGGCTTTTTGACAATTGAAAAATCCAGTTTTGAGTGGGAATTGTGCTATGAAGAGATTGATATTATTCTCGAAGGAAGCCTGTCCATCACCATAAATGGTGAGACTTATCACGTTCATCAGGGCGATGTTCTCTTCGTACCCAAAGGTTCCAAAGTAACCTGGAGTGCGTCCGAGTATGTCAAGCTCTTTTACGTAACCTACCCGGCAAACTGGCCGGATCTTATGGCTAAGCAATAGGAGGGTAAGCTATGCAAGCTCTTGGCCTAATTGAGACACGAGGACTCCTGCCTGCTATTGAATGTGCAGATATCATGCTCAAAACGGCGCAAGTGGAACTTGTGGGGAGAACTTTGGTAGGTGGTGGTTTTGTAACAATTATCATAACTGGTGATGTAGGCGCTGTTAAAGTCGCCGTGGAAGCAGGTGCAACAGCGGTTGAAAAGCTTGGTCACTTGTCATTGGTTTCTCAACATATAATTCCCAGGCCTCATCATGAGATTGAAAGCATTGTCGTTCAACGCGCAAAGCTCATTGTGGAGCAACCAGTTCCTGTACCACAACCGGAGCAATCAAGCTTTCGTCCAGAATCGGATCCAACCGCCAACATAAACGATCTCGTATCAAACCAGAATCCAGCACCAGAATCGGTGGAAGTGGACAAGACCACAACAGGAAGCACTAATTCGGCACAAATAACGCTGAAACAACTCCACAAAGAAGGGGTTGATGCTTTCGTACAGGAATTCGGTCTTGAAAAAAGTGTAAACGCCCTGAAAGCTCTTTCTGTAGTAAAACTTCGGAATCTGGCAAGAGAATATCAAGACCTTGGTGTCGCAGGCAGGGCCATATCCAAAGCCAACAAAGACTTACTTATCCAGAAACTAAAGGGATATTACGAACGCAAGTATGAAAAGTAACTTGTGTGCAAGACCATAAATAGGTAACTTGCTGTAAAAATAGTAAAGACAGTAGGAGAGGAATAGAACATGGAAAAATTTGATTATGATTTAGAATCTGTGCAAGCGACCAGAAATCTTGCCCGTCAGGCAAAAATGGCACAAACGCAGCTTGCAAAATTCAATTGCGAGCAGATTGATAAAATCATCCGGAATATGGTGAAAGTAGCAGAAGAGAATGCAGTTTCACTGGCAAGCCTGGCGGTGGAAGAAACGGGATTTGGTAAAATAGTAGATAAAACATTCAAAAATCATTTTGCTTCCACAGAACTGTATGAATTTATCAAACCCATGAAAACCATTGGAGTCATCAAAGAAGATAAGGTCAACAAACTTACGGAAATTGCCGAACCAGTAGGATTGCTCATGGGGATCATCCCTTCAACCAATCCCACCTCCACGACCATATACAATGCAATTATTGCCATTAAATCCCGTAACGGGATTGTGTTCTCCCCACATCCTTCGGCTTTGAAATGTACGCTGCAAGCAGCCAGACTGATGAATGAGGCTGCAGTAGCAGCTGGTGCCCCGGCCAATATCATTGGCTGTATTTCAAAACCTTCGATGGCTGCAACCAATGAGCTTATGAAATGCGATGAAGTTGCGATGATTATTGCTACAGGTGGTTCGGCCATGGTAAAGGCTGCCTATAGCGCCGGCAAACCGGCATTGGGTGTAGGTCCAGGCAATGTGCCGGCCTATATAGAAAGAACGGCCAACATCCCGCAAGCAGTCAAAAACATAATTACCAGTAAAACATTTGACAATGGTACTATCTGTGCATCTGAGCAATCGGTTATTGTCGAAGAATGCATCCGGGACCAGGTAGTGGAAGAGTTCAAACGCCAGGGCGGTTATTTCATGACATCGGCGGAAACAAACCAAGTTGCCCAAAAATTGTTTGTTCGCGGCCATTCCATGAATGCGAAAATGGTGGGAAGATCTGCCAAATACATTGCCGATAATGCCAGCATTACGATTCCCGCGGGAACCAAAGTTTTGTTGGGTGAACAGCAGGGTGTGGGTGAAGGATATCCCCTGTCTTATGAAAAGTTGACTACCGTATTGGCCTTTTATACCGTAAAAGATTGGCAGGAAGCTTGTGAATTGTGCATCAGCTTGTTGCATAATGGCGGCGTAGGTCACAGCCTTTCCATTCATACAGAAACACCTGAACTAGCCATGAAATTTTCGGAAAAACCCGTATTCAGAATCTTGGTCAACACACCATCCACCCATGGCGGTGTGGGATTAAGCACCGGACTTGCTCCAGCCTTTACACTGGGCTGTGGTACCTGGGGCGGCAGTGCAACTTCTGACAATGTAACGCCGATGCACCTGATCAATATCAAGCGTGTAGCCTATGGAATCAAAGAATGCACCGAAAACACAAATCTCTCCAATTCAGCCTGCCAGGCACAGAGCAGTAGCCCTAGTCCTAGCGCTGTCAGTGATGATCAGATTATGACCGTTGTGAATGAAGTCATTGCGTTATTGAAAAAAAGAGGTGATAACTAAAGTGGGAAAGTATGACGCTTTAGCAGCACTTCTGCTGGAAGCAATCAAAGAAGGGGGGGATCTAAAAAAAAATGACAACTCCATACCTGTAGGAATATCTAATCGTCATATTCATCTTTCTCAAATCGACTTGAATACGCTGTTTGGTGCGGGATACCAATTGACAAAAATCAAGGATTTGTCCCAGCCCATGCAATATGCCTGCAAGGAAACACTGACCATAGGCGGGCCTAAAGGTGCTATTGAAAAAGTTCGCATCCTCGGTCCGGTGAGAAGTGAATCGCAGGTAGAAATACTCCAGGCAGATTGTTTTAAACTTGGCATAACTGCACCGGTGAGATTGTCTGGAGACCTGCAGGGAACTCCGGGAATCACTCTCATTGGTCCCCAAGGAAGTATCCTTCTTTCTCAAGGCCTTATGATTGCGCAGCGGCATATTCATATGACCCAGGAAGAGGCAAAACACCTTGGTGTAAGCGATGGAGAACAGGTAAGCATCCAAATAGATGGACTTCGAGGCGGAAATTACTCGAATGTCGTCATTAGAGCCAACAATACCTCGGCTCTTGAATGTCATATCGACACGGAAGAAGCGAATGCTATGAAACTCGCCTCAACCTCAAAAATAACAATTATAAAATGAAATTTTAGGAGGAAACAAAAATGAGTAAATCGGAAGCTTTAGGATTAATTGAAACAAAAGGTTTGGTAGGATCAATTGAAGCGGCAGACGCCATGGTCAAAGCCGCTAACGTTCATTTGATTGGTCGCGAATTAGTAGGCGGTGGTTTGGTAACCATTATGGTAAGAGGCGATGTTGGTGCTGTAAAAGCAGCAACCGATGCTGGTGCTGCTGCTGCTCAGCGAGTTGGCGAATTGATCTCCGTTCATGTTATTCCGCGTCCTCACAGTGACGTAGAACTGATACTCCCCCAAGCAAAGAAAGAAGCAGAATAATCAATTAGGCAGGCTATACGATAAAGGGACTGTATCAATAGAAAATGAGGCGGCCCCTTCTTTGGGGACAAAAATAATACAAGAGGCAGGTTCTCAAGAACCTGTCTCTTGTATTATTGGATATTCGGTTATATAAACCTTATTTCCGTAAAGCTGGAGAAACAACAGTATTCCCTGCAGAATAGGGAGCCGAACTAAAAAAAGGAAGTGGTTTTATGAAGAAGATGAGCATGCGCACGAAGACCTTGTTGGCTATTATGCCATTGCTTTTATTGGTCATGCTAGCCGTATCCTGGATTAGTTATCACTACTCGCAACAAATCATTGAGGTCGCGCTTGATAAACAAATGGGACTACAGTTGGATGTTACTTTAGAAGGCTTCCGCACCCATTTAAATAGGCACAAAGCCATGGGTGAGACTATTGCCCGTTTTACAGACAAGGGCGGCACTAGCATTAGTAAAGCTCAATATGCTGAGTTTCTGAAAAGTGCCATTACTTCCAATCCACTAACACTTGGGGCAGGCATCTGGTTTGAACCTTTTCGGTATAAAACAGATATACAGTATTTCGGACCTTATGCGTATAAAGAAAAAGGACAAATCTTGTATACGGAAGCTTACGAAAAAAACGATTATAATTATCCAGGCCAGGCTTGGTACAAGCTTGCTAAAAGTTCCACTCAATCAGCTGTATGGAGTGATCCATATTATGATGAACTAACAAAGATCACCATGATCACGGCTTCTTTTCCGTTCCATGATGAAAATGAAAAATTTAGGGGAATGGCTACCGCCGATTTGGATATTAGCGAACTGCAGAACACAGTGGCGCAAACCAAGGTAGGAGAAAATGGCTGGGCATTCCTATTAGATAAAAATGGTACCTATATGTCAACTCGTGATACTGAAAAAAATATGAAAGCAAAGATAACTGAAGACTCCAATACCAGTTTGGCTGAAGTAGGTAAAGAAGTTTTGGCGAACAAACAAGGGCGTACTCTATTTAATGAAGGCAACAATCAATATTTGCTGTATTATACGCAATTACCGGAAACGGGTTGGATTCTTGCTTTAGCCATGCCGACCGCAGAACTATACGCTCCGTTAGAAAATTTGCTAGTACGCCAAATAATAGTAGCCTTAGTAGCAATTATTCTTGTATTTATAGGCATTATGATCTACGCACGTTATATAACTAATAACATTAATGAAGTAAAGCGTATATCTGCTCTTATGGCTGAGGGCAATCTGCGGCAGGAAATGATCGTTAATTCCGCCGATGAGTTTGGCCAGATGGGGCAGAACTTCAATAGCATGATCACAAATCTACGTAAGCTATTGCATAAAATAATTAATAACTCGCAACAGGTGGCAGCCTCTTCGGAACAGCTTACCGCCAGTGCCCAGCAAACGGCTAAGGCTACAGAACATATTGCTACTACTATTCAGGATATTGCGAGCGTTATGGAAAATCAAACAGGGTATGCAGGGCAAACCACTACCTCAGTAAATGAAATATCGACTAAAATTTTTAACGTAAACAATGATATGCAGATAGTTACCGATATGACACTAAAAACCACGCAAAAGGCAGTGGAAGGCCACCAAGTTATAAGTGATGCGCTCAATCACATGGATAGGATTAGCGAAAAAGTAGGTACTGCTACCAGTGTAGTCAATGTATTAGGAGATAAATCCCGCGAAATAGACAAGATTAGTTCACTCATTACCAACATTGCAGGACAGACAAACCTGCTGGCTCTGAATGCTGCTATTGAGGCAGCCAGAGCAGGTGAACAGGGCAAAGGATTTGCGGTAGTCGCAGATGAAGTCCGCAAACTGGCAGAACAGTCGGAAATAGCGGCCAAACAAATAAGTAATATCATCTGTGAAATTCAAAAAGAAACGGGAAGAGCCGTTCAGATTATGGGTGAAAGTACTAATTCTGTGCAGGATGGCATTAATCTATTTGCGCAAACAAAGAATACTTTTGAAGAAATTCAGGCAGCTATTCAGACAGTTTCCAACCGGTCGCGTGGCGTTTCTCAAATTATTGATGGTATTTCTCATGACACTACGCAAATCGTCGATTCTATCGGTGATATAGCCAATTCTACTACAGAAACCAGTGCCAGCATTCAAACCGTAGCCGCATCTACCGAAGAGCAAACTGCTTCGATGGAAGAAATTCAAGCTGCTGCCGCAATGTTGGCTGCTTTGGCAAACGAATTGGATGAAGCGATTAATCATTTCCAAGTTTAGTTCTACTGATTCGCTATACAACATGTTAAATAAGGCGGTTCATGCCCAGTTCTGAGATAGCCTGAAGGTAAAATTTCTTGAGGATACTGTCTTGAAAAGCAGAGTAATTGTATTTATATTGTGGTCAAAAATGATTCTATTTACATTTTTATAGTGGTGTTGTATCATAAAATTAAATGTAATATTTTGCTTTAATATGATAATATTTTGCTTTTAAATAAAGTATTGTAAAAATGTGATCTTGATCAAAAGTAAGCGAGCAAGAAAATTATCATCGCTGGATAAAGGAGCCTTGGTCCGAATGTTATCCAGGCATGCGAAAGCTGTAATTTATGAATTTGTTGGCTGCGTGTGTGCTGAATGAATGGAACTATTGTATAGACAGTGCTTGATTCTTTTTTAGTATAGCAAAAGAGAATCAAGCAAAGAAAAGGAATTTTGGCGAAAATATGAACAATACTGACAAAATATTAAAAAATTTAACAGATTCCGATCTGTATTCTCGCTATAGCGGACTCTTATCCCTATCCAATATTTCTTTACTGCTGATAGACACCACTGGCAATATTTTACTTGAATTTAATCCGTCTCCCGATTTTTGCAAACATATTTGCCAGGAAGAGGAAACGCGGATATGCGCAGACTATATTTCTAGATTAAAACTAGGTAAGGAAGACCGATTTATCTGTCGGTACGGACTGGCAAATATTCTTTTGCCAGTCAATGTTAACAATCAAATCATAGGTTATGTTGTTGGAGCGCAAGTTTATTCAACAGATAGTGAATATCGGAAATATCTGATTGATATAATGGCCATAGCAAAGGATAAAAAACTCGAATTGGAATTTATTGCTAAATCAATTTCGGTGATAAAAACCATCGAAGAAAATAAAATTGAAATTCATGAACAACTATGCGGTTATATTGCCAAAAATATTTGCTATGACATTTATGAAAGCATCAATAATACGGATAAAGCTATAGCAAGATTATCTATCGAAAAAGAAATGCTGGAAAAAAAGATTATTGACCTCGAAGTGAAAAATATGTCATTGGTGATTAACCCTCATTTCTTATTTAACACCCTTAACACCATCGCACGTATCGCCTATTTTGAAAAATCCCATACAACGGAAGAACTTATTTACCGTCTTTCCGATTTATTGCGCTATAACTTAAAACAAGACGATGAGTTACACACCATTGGAGCAGAGATTGATAATATCGAAAAATATCTCTATATTCAGAAAGTAAGATTTAAAAATCGTCTGGATTATGACATTGATATTGCAGACCATATTAAACCCCATAGAATACCCAATATGATCATACAGCCCATCGTTGAGAATGCTCTTGTCCATGGCATTGCCCCTAAAAGGGACGGAGGAAAGATAAAAATTTGTGCAGAGAAATATAAAAATGATATCACTATTTTTGTTATAGATAATGGGAATGGTTTTCCAAAAGAAGTTTTACAAAGTTTGCATCAATCAAAAAGCAAGTTGGGAATAGGTTTTCTCAACACAGACAAACGGTTGAAACGATATTTCGGAGATCCTTACGGGTTGAAAATCGTAAAATCAGATTATAGTGGAAGTACTGTGACCATTTCGATTACCACCAAACCCAATGCGAGGCGATTGTGATGAGCGTAGTTTTAATTGTGGAAGATGAATTTCTCGAATTAGAATTTATCAAATCGATTGTAGCCGAAGATCTTTTTCCGAACGATAAAATAATTACTTGTGAAAGTGGAATTCAGGCTGTCAAACTGGCAAAACAATATCGGCCGGACATCATAGTGATGGATATACTTATTCCTGAGATGGACGGCTTACAAGCCCTTCAGGAGATAAAGAAATTTCTTCCCCAGGCAGGTGTTGTGATCCTATCAGCCTATTCAGACTTTTCCTATGCGCAAAAAGCAATTCACCTCCGTGTTCAGGAATACTTATTGAAACCCATCAAACCGTCTGTTTTCAAACAGGTATTTCATGATTTGTTGACTACTGTAGCTGCGTGCCAGGTACATGCCGACGAAGAAATTACGGAACCAAAAATCAACCAGATATATTTTATTGAAAAATCAATAAAATATATCCATGATAACTTTAAACAGAAATTATCCCTGCAATTGGTTGCGTCCTATGTATTTGTAAATCCACAATATTTTAGCCGCATTTTTAAAAAAGAAATAGGGGTTACTTATATAGATTATGTAAACAGACTAAAGATTGAGCACGCCTGTAAATTATTGGAAACTACCAGTTATCCCGCCTATCGCATTTCCGGTGAATGTGGTTTTAATGATCCCTCCTATTTTAATCGTGTTTTCGTACAGCAGATGAATATGACTCCCAAAGCATACAGACGAGAACATCTGTATGGCAGTGCAGAAAACGATGGCGGACTTTCCTGCTGCTA
>JAGGAA010000030.1 GCA_017889675.1 Bacillota bacterium
CGTCGTGCTATTTCAGCAAATAAATAACTTCCTGGTAATCTAAGATAATTTTCGTTAATCAGGGCCATTGTTGAAAACTCCTCTCTGGATTTGAATATTTTGGCATTCTAAATTGTTCCCCAAAATAGCGGGGTCAATGCAACAGACATACTGCTCAATATTTGGTATTATATTCTGCTATATGTACATTTTTCCTTCAGGTCTTGGCAAAAAAAATGGTTGCTGCCCCTAAATGACGGCAACAACCCTCGCCTTTATCATACAATCGCTAGCCCAATTGTCAGTACCAGCATAAAAATCATGGCTACATAATCAGGGCTGCTCAGCGCTACATCGGCCGTAAACTGCCGCCGTCCCTTACGGCCAAACCCCCGCAATTCTAAGCTCATTGCCATCGTTTCTGACCGAGAAACAGCCCGCAAAACCAACGGTTCAACAATGGCTACATAATCCATAAGGCGTTTTAGCGGATTACCGCGAAAAACATAACCGCGACAAGCCTGCGCTTCGCGCACTGCCTGGCTCTCTTCGAGAAAATCAGGAACAAACCGCAATGCTGAAGTAAACATAAAAGCATATTCATAAGGTATCCGGCACTGACTAACCAGCGCAGCTGTCAAATCCTGCAATCGAGTGGTCGCCAACATAAATACAAAGACTAGCGACATAACAAACATCTTCAGACCGGACATCAGTGAAAACTCCAGACCACTGCCAAACACATACTGAATAGCAGCCAACAGTGCGGCAAATAACGCCAAACCGCTAACCGCCTGCCAATGTTTACCTGTCGGGCGGTAAAACGCCAGCAGCAACAATTGGCCAGCAGCCAACGCCATTTGTCCAGTTAGAGTAGGAATGAGTAGTGCCCATACCGACACGGCAGCTGTCAGAATGAGTTTGGTGAGCGGCGCAAGTTTAGGCATAGTCTCCTGTCCTCCCTTTAATTATTGACATGATCTGTTGGACTAACTCAGTCTCATTTTGTGCATTTACACCGGCCAGCTGCTGTCCCAGCGCAACAGCCGTTGGCGGCAGCAATCCCCAAGCAGCAATATCGTGACTACCGGCAAACAATTCGGACGGCGTACCATCAAATACCTTATGCCCCCGGTCAAGCACAGCCACTCTGGTCGCATACTTTGCGATAATTTCCATGTCATGGGTAACCAGAATAATGGTAATGCCTTGCTGATTTAGGTTTGTTAATAGTTCCATCAAGTTTTGTGCATCCCAAGGGTCCTGTCCACTGGTAGGCTCATCCAGAATGAGCATTTTAGGCTGCATGGCAATAGCAGATGCAATGGCTACTTTTTGCTTTTGCCCGCGGCTGAGCAAACGCGGAAAACTACCGGCCAGTTCAGTCAGACCTGTCATGCTGAGCGCCCAAGCTACCGTTTCATTCACCGCTTCAGGAGCAAAACCAAGCTGCTGCGGCCCGTAAGCTACTTCCTTGGCAACAGTATCACGGAAAATCTGTCTATCAGGATTTTGAAATACATAACCAATACCGCAAGCCATATCAGCCGGTGTCATGGTTGCCGTATTTTTTCCCTGGAAATAAATTGTACCACTGGCTGGCTTTATCAATGCCATGGCCAAACGGGTCAGTGTTGTCTTACCACTGCCATTACGTCCGACTAACGCTACAAACTCACCGGTATTGACGGCGAAATCCACCTCAGCCAGCGTTTGCCCAGCGTTTTTATATGCAAAAACTAACTTCTGTATGTTTAAAAGTGTTTCAGGCACTTTTGGCCACTCCTTCCGCACAGGTTCGCGTAAGTTTGTTCAGTTCTGTTGCTGCTTGCTCTTCGGTTTTCCAATCACCCAGGCTTAGTCCAGTCTGTTCTTCCAGCGTCAGTTTAATAGCCCACATTGGCGGTACACCCAGTCTAAGTTCAGGCTGCTGCCACATAAACGCCAGTGTCTGTCTCAGATCACCTGCAAATTGCAAGCTGCCTGCTTGCAAAACAACAACCTGGCTGGCGTAAGGTAACACGCGCGCCAGTTGATGTTCCACAACAACCACTGTTTTTCCCTGGCAATTAAGAGTATGCAGTAACTCATAAATCCCGGCCGCTCCCTCCGGGTCTAGCGCCGAAGCAGGTTCGTCCAGAACCAGAATATCGGGAGCAGTAACAAGCACGGCGGCAATCGCCAGTCGCTGCTTCTGACCGCCTGACAAACCGGCTACCTCGCGTTCTTCTAAACCGGCCAGCCCAACTAGCATTAGCGCCTGACTAACCCGCTCGGCAATTTGACTGCGATTAAAGCCGGAAGTCTCCAAACCAAAAGCTACTTCCTCCGCTACCGTTAATGCCACCAGCTGGCTTTCATAATCTGCCAATACAGTGCCTACTTGTTCTGCCAGCTCGCCCATACTGCTTTGTGCAGAGGTTATGCCACCAATCTGTACGGCGCCGCCCTGCCGTCCCCCAAAATAATGGGGCACCACACCGGTAATCGCCAGCGCCAAACTGGTTTTACCGGCTCCACTAGGCCCGGTAATAACAGTAAAGGAACCCACTGGAATATCCAGGGTAATATCATCAAGAACCACACCACTGTTCGGATAAGCGTAAGAAAAATGTTCAAAGTTCACAGCCATCATAACGTACTCCTCCTTCTAAATAACAATGAATCGCCGGAATTGCAGAGAAGGCGTCAGCTGCTAGGCGCCCCGAGGACTGGAACGCAAGCGTACTGGTCGTACGCTGGAGTGAAGCCCGCAGGAGCAACGACGCAGATGGCGGCTTATCTGCAATTCTAACGCATTGTGCAAAAATCAACAAAAAACCCCGTCTCTTAAACCATGCAACAAATACATGACTTAAGGGACGGAGTATTATAAACCCGCGGTGCCACCCTAATTGGCCTGATAAATCGGCCCGGCTTACTGGGTACGGGACCTAAAAGTCCGATACCTGCTTCCTGATAACGGTGGAAGAATCCCGACAGCGCCTACCCCGGCTATACCGGCTCAGACTGTATCTCCCAGGCCCATTCGACATGCTGAGCAGCGCCAAACTCCCACTACCGTTGGCTCTCTGTGGCTCTCTGACATATGTACTATTCCTGGTCATCGACACTATCAATATATATTTAATGTAAAGTATAGCAAATCCTTGGGCTGTCTGTCAATTGCTTTTATATAGTAGAGCTATTCGGTACGAATGGTAATACCATCCACATCTTCATTATTCTCAGAGAAAACAACCTGACCATTGACTTTTTTACCTTTGAGCACAGCCGGCAGCCAATACCAGTCATCAGCCCACATTTCATTATAAGGTATATCATCCACTTCAAACCACATCGGCTTCATCTCCGGCGTTTCCTGCGGCTCGCCCTGCCACTCATAAATTGTATACAAATGTACATCATGGTTAAGCTCCTGATTGGCGGGAAAAACAAATAGCAACTCACCCGCGGGCCTGAGATCAGCCGCCTTAGCAACAATACCACACTCTTCTGTCAACTCACGCACAGCGGCAGCTATCGGCGTTTCGCCGACTTCAATCTTTCCGCCAAAACCATTGTATTTACCACGACCAAACCCCGTCTTTTTCATTCCCAGCAAGACTTTCTGCACTGGATACCCTTGAACAGGCAGGCACAATGTTGTCGAATGCATCCTTTATCGCTCTCCCTCTTTACTTTTAAGAAATTTTTACTGCAAGGGACCAAACCTTTCGACAAAAGCTTCTTTAGGGATGTTTTTATAGTTAAGTACCGATCTTTTAAATAATTTCATATTATTTTTCCCCATAATACTCCCCATATAGATCCGTGGTATGGAAAACTTCGCCTCATGGTCATATAGACCTAGGTCGCTAACAGCAAAAGACGCTTTATAATCAGCTTTTTCGACTGCATTTAAGACACTTTTATTATAAAAACCATAGGGAAACGCAATCGTCTCACATTGTGTTCCTGTCAGTTCTGTAAAAAACTTCTTTGATCCGGCTACTTCATCTTGCAATTGTTCGGCGGAAATTTTAGTAAGATCAGCATGCGTCAATGTATGTGCTTGAATAGAGAACAATGGATCTTTACTTAATTCTTTGATTTGTTGCTCAGTTAAATACGAATAATCTGTCAGCTTGGTGCCAATGCGATCCTTGATAATAAAGAAAGTGGCATTCATACCACGTTTGCGAAGTTCCGGCACAGCATATCTAGTTATTCCATCATAACCGTCATCAAAGGTAATTAGGACGCTTTTTTTCGGAAAAGGGGTATTTTGGGTAAGGCATTCAACAAATTCATGCATAGATAATGTTTTATAGTTATTGGCTGCCAACCAATCCATTTGTTGGCTAAAATCCTTCACTGAAACATCGAATCCATTTATTTCTGCTTCTTTGATATCATGATACATCAACAGCACTGGGAAATCTTTTCGTTTTAATTGATCTGTTCCACTACAAAATCCGTAACTAGACAGACAAACCAGCAGTACTGTAATCACTAATGTTATCCATACTCTTATTTTCATGTTTATAACAACTCCCAACCTTTTTTTCAATCCATGGATATATTTCGTAAACACCGCTACGTCAAGGCAGTTGAAATATCTTCAGCTTTTTCGTAACTGTAGAAATAGTCAGCGGTAACGGTGGCCCTAGTTCACCATCCATGTCGCTCTCGACCGGTTCAGTACATTCAATATACATCTCTTTTGCCTGTAAATGCCGGATATGTTTGCTTGCTATATGTCGTCCGGAAAATATACTGATAAACAACCCCATTAGCTCTGGTATATTACATTTATTAATAATCAATAAATCCAGTTTGCCATCATCAATTCTGGCCGTCGGTGCCAAAGCAGGGAAGCTGCCCACGATACCACTATTCATCACCAAAAACAGCAGAATATCGCCATTGATTACCTGGCCATCTGCCGTTATTTTCACAGGCATTGACCGAAAGTTAGGCAATTGTCCTAAACCCTTAAAATAATACGCCAGCCGGCCTACGGTATTCTTAAGAGAAACATCCACACTATGGGCTACCGAAGTGAGCAGCCCGGCGCTAGCAACGTTAAGAAAATACTCTGCATTTACTTTGCCCACATCAACCATTCGCCATTTCCCACCAGTGACAGCACTAAGGCACCGAGATAGGCTCTTATCAAAACTTATATGGCTGGAAAAATCATTACATGTCCCGCTGGGAATAATGCCAACAGGGACATCAACTTCTTCTTTCAGCATAGCGTTAATTACCTGATGCACTGTGCCATCGCCACCAGACACAATCAAGCCATCAGCAGCAAACTCTTTAATCTGTCTGACAAATGGCTGGATATCCTCCTTGTATCTAGTGCGAAAAGGCAGCACTATCCCGTCAGTCAACTGTAAGTACTCTACAACTTCATCCAGTCGAGACTTAAATTTAGCATCGCCTGCTACCGGATTATATATTAACACATACTTTTTCATATCCTACCTCTGTTATGCCTCCTCTAGGTATACCCGGCTGCCGCGACCAGCCGCTTCTGCCGACTCAACTATCAGACGACGAGGCATACGCTGCTTTAATTCAGCCACATGGCTGATAATACCAATTGTTAAGCTCTCAATATGTAGCTTTTCCAGGGTTGCCATCGCGACATCCAGCGCCTGCTGATCAAGCGAACCAAACCCTTCATCCAAAAAGAAAAATTCCAATGGATACTTACCTTTGAGCTGAATCTGGGCCGATAGGGCCAATGCCAGTGCCAGGGAAGCCTGGAATGTTTCCCCTCCTGACAGTGTGCTAACCGGACGCTTTACCCCGCCATTGGCGTCGTCACGAATAAGAAAACCGCCATCAGAACTCATCTCTAGCGCATAGCGCTGCTGTGTAATTTCTTTTAAGCGTTCAGATGCCTGCCAAGCTACCAGCGCCATCTGTTCCTGGGCCAAAAATTCAACAAATACATTACCTCTTAACAGGGTTTTTAGTGCCTGTAGGCAATCTTTCCGCTCCTTAAACGCCAGTCGCCTAGTCTCAAGCTGGGACCACCGTTGGTATTTCTCTGTCAGATCACGATACTCCTTATCAGCCTCCACCCGGCGCTCAATAGCCATGCTTTTAGCCATCCCAGCCTGAGTTAGCTCTTGTTTGTTCTGCTCCCACTGAGCCGTAGTTATCCTCCGCCCCTTGAGAGTATCAGTCAGTTGTTCACATTGGGCTGTCAGCCGCTGCTCATTTTCAGCGTAGACTGTCAGCAAACGGCGATATTCCTCCTGACGTGCTATCGGCAAAAGAGCAGCCTTAACACCTTCGCTATCAGCAAACCCTTCTTCGCTAAGCTTGGATGTAAGACGCACTTGCAGCCTATCTAGCTGCCGAACAGCTTCTTGCCAACTAGTTTCTGTACTAACACGCGTCTGTTCAGCCTCAGCCAGTGCTTCAGCCGCTTGCTCATAGGCAGCTTGCGCCTCCTGCGCCTCGCGGCGGATAGTTTCGAGCGCTTGAGCTGCCCGGACTGCCAGCTGGCTTGCTGGTATTCCCTCGGTAACCGTAAAAAGCTCCTGTCGCTTGACTACTGCCAGATCATTAAGACTTTGTAGTCGGGCAGTCAGTGCCGCTAACTCAGCTTCGCCTGTTTGAACAGTCCGCTGCAGAGTGGTAATTTTCTCCTGACAAGCTACCTGCTCCTGACGAAAATTGGTCAGTTGTTTGGCCAAGCTTTCAGCCAGCCGATCTTGCTTATTAATATATTCCTGCAGCTCCGCTACCTGCGTAAGCGCAGCCTCGTCAGATAAAACAGCAGTACTACTTTGAATCTGAAGTGCAGCCATAAGCTGGTCACAAGCGGCAGCCACAGCCACCTGTGTCTCACCATATTCCTCTCTGGCCTTATTCAATTCAGCCTGAGCGCTAACCGCCTGCTGGGTAAGTGTAGCTGCTGCCATGCGGGATTCATTAATATTTTGCCGCTCAACAGCAGTTTTTTTACCTGCCTCTGCCAAATTCAAGGTTAGTCTGGCAATATGCTCTTTAGCAGCTGTAATCTCCTGCTCGAAGCTAACTTGTCCATGCATTCCCCCGCTATGTTTATCATCTGCCGGTTGAGGGTGACTTACTGAACCACATACCGGGCAGGGGCTGCCTGCGATTAGTTCGCCTGCCAGCCGGATAGCAGCCGCCTGCTTTTCGCTAGCCATTAATTGATCTAGCTGTGCCACAGCCGCGGTTAACTGTTCTTCTGCCGCTTTAGCTTCAACCGCTTCCCGCTCACTCAAAATTCGCTCAGCTAGACGCAGTTGCTCTTCTGCCTGGCAGGCAGCAATTTGGGCAGCTTCATATTGCCGTTTGCGCGTAACCCCTGCCTTTTTTATTTTATCAGCTGTTAACCTGGTTTGCTTTACTGTCTGTGCCAGCGCCAGACAGACTTGCGCCTGGCTCCGCTGCTTGGCACTAATCGTAGCTGACAGTAGCTTTTGCTCTAAATTTTCGATATTTTTTGTCAGGTTTTGACTGTGCAATGCCTTTTCAGCAGCAGCTTTGTTGGCCTCATGACAGGCTTGCTGGCTTGTCTGCTGCCCTTGGGCTAATCCAGCTATCTCTTTATCTAATTCATTTACCTCGGCTTCAAGCTTAACCGCTGCCGCTAATTTTGTCCGCCGTTCAATCAGTTCCGGTTCTTTTTTTAGCCTAGCTTGCTGCGCCTCTGTATAAGCGGCACTTAGCCGCTTACTGTCTTCAGCCAGTTGAGCAACCCGTCTCAGAATTTGCTTTTTAGCATTGTCAGCTATCTGCTCAGCCAGTTGACTTGCCAAAAACTCCTCCAGTACTATGGCAGCCCGCCCTGCCCTTTCGGCAGCTCCCAGCGCTGTTGCCTTCTCTTTTATCGAGTTCTCCTGTTGGCGGTGCGCGGCCTGCTCGGTCTCTTTTTTCGCCAGTTCACATTGCAGCTTATAGACTTCATTGGCTTCTTTATGGCGTTGCTCCGTCTCTTGGTACTGTTTTGAGGCAACTGTTTCCTCTTGTTTGGCAGCTATCAACGCCGCAGAGGCATTAGCAACAGCTGGCTTTGAGGCATCTCCCAATCCTCTTTGTTCACTTTCTATTTCAATATGGCTTATTTCCACAATTCTATACTGCTCATTAATTTTATTTAGTAACACATTGCCATACTGTTCCAGCGAAAATAACCGTTGCAGCATCTCACGCCGTTCTTTGCCGCCTAAATTAAGAAATTCGGCGAACTTGCCTTGAGGCAGCACTACCGCCTTAGTAAAATCTTCCTCGCGTAATCCCAATAGTCCGATAACCTGGTCTGTAACATCACGATCCTTATCAGCAAGAACCTCTTCGTGCTCATTTGCTATTACCACCAGACGACTGTAGGTATTGGCTACCGCTACCTGATCTTTTCGGACATACCGGCGTTCCACCCGATAAAATTGCCGCTCCTCGCCCTGCCCCAAGGCAAAGGTAAAGGTAACCTTTACCTGTTTTTCCGCATGATTTAATATACCCTGTGTCCGCCGTCCGGCTCTGACCACTGTACCATATAATGCCAGAGTCATAGCATCAAGTATTGACGATTTACCACTGCCTGTCGGACCAAAAATTCCAAATATGCCCAGCTCACTCAGCTGCGCAAAAGGAATCTCCTGCTCCTCACGGAAGCTGTGGAGACCAGCGATTTTAAGATTTATCGGTTTCATGTCTGCTCCTCCCCAGCCAACTCCGGCTCAGCCGCGGTTTCCTCACTCATCAGACTCTGGCTTATGTCCAAAAACATCGCTACAAGCTTATCATCAGGTGGAAGACCACCATTTTGCTGCTTATAAAACCGGATAAACAATTCATTAAGCGGCAAGCTGTTAAGGCGGACCGGCGACTTGTCCACTTCGCCGTCTGGAGAATTAAACACTGGCCTGATGATAACAAAACCAGAATGCAAGGCCCTGAGCTCATGAATTTCATCCAATGTCAAAGCCTTGTTGATCTCCAGTTCAACTTCAATCCAGGCCTCCTTATCCCGCCCGTTTGCAACCCATTCCCGCACCTGAGCCAACCCGCCGGTTGCCCGCCATCTAGCTAGTGGCTTACCTGAAGTCACATGCACCTCGCGAATATCTGCCGGTTTACCAGGCTTGATATCAATAAGGGTTACCGACTTAGCATACCCACTCTCGGAAAACGCAATATACTGGGCATTAGACGGAAATGCCATTGGATCGACCGCATAGGCCCCGCCGATCTGAATCTGCTGTTCCGAATCAGACTCAAGCCCACCGCGCACATATAAATGGCTCACAGCTAAATTAACCGTATCTGAGCGGTACTTGGTATTGAGCTGACCAAACAAGCCAGTCAACCGCTCATTATATCCCTGACGTAACTCTTTATCCTCGATCGACTGCGATAGAACTTCTTTGAGCCGCCCCTCAGATGGATACGGCAAGGCTGCAATCATCGCTGTATGCTCAACTCCTGGCACAGCCAATTCTAACCAGGACTGACCACCATTCACCCGGTACACCCTTCCAGCTACAGGACTAGTAGGTCCAAGCTCTTCTTTAGGAAGACCAGCTAACGTAATGCCTAATCGTCCAGCCAGCGGCGATGCGGCACACAATCTATCAGGATTATCATGGTTACCGGCCACAACGACTACACCACGTCTACCATGATTAGCCAATTCATCCATTGCGTAGTAAAAAAGCTCCTCCGCAGCGGCGCTGGGGTTAGGACTTTGAAATACGTCTCCAGCCACCAGCACCAAATCAACTTGTTCCTCTGTACAAATTGTGCACAGTTCTTCTACAAAAGCCACCTGCTCAGGCAGCCTGTCCCGCCCCTCAATGGTCTTGCCAAAATGCCAGTCGGCTGTATGTAAAATTCGCATGGTTTCTCCTTTAACAAGCGCAAAAATATCCTAAACAGACAATCCTATTGAGAAGATTTTCGCTTCCCGCAAGGCAAACTCCTGCTCACTTCAACTTGTTTCATCAAAGCGGAAATACAGCCGGCAGCCTTTCTAATATAAACGTTTCAATTCTGCCTCGTTCATGCCAAAAGAGTGTTCCGGTCCGGGAAATACTCCTGCCTGTGTTTCCTGATAAAAACAATTCAATGCATCTACCATTTGCGCATTGAGTTGGGCATATTGCTTCACCATCTTGGGTACAAAGCGATCAAACATCAACCTTGAAGCCTCCCAATTGCCCTGCGGTCTGCGGCGTTAACCCAATATGACCCACAACCGGAATACCGCCATTAACCATGGCCTCTACGATATGCGTAACATTTTTACCGCCTTCGAGTTTAATCGCATCTGCGCCGCCTTCTTTCATAATGCGGTTAGCATTACGGATAGCATCTTCAATGCCGGTATTATAGGAGCCAAAAGGCATATCCCCAACAACAAACGTATTCGGGGCTCCCTTGACTACCGGTTTGGTGTGGTGAATAATATCTTCCATTGTTACCGGCACAGTACTGTCATACCCCAGCACCGTCATTCCCAGTGAATCTCCCACTAGAATCATTTCAATCGGCGTCTTTTCAATCACAGAAGCCAGTAAAACATCATAGGCTGTAATCATTGTGAATTTTTGCTTCTTGCCTTTCAGTACCTTGCAATCTGGTATTGTCATTTTTACCTTTTCCATAGTTTTATCCTCTCCTAAAAAATAGTTACTGCAATGCTATGCGAAACAATTAGAGTAAAACAATTGTTTCGTGGAAAATTACTCTGAAAGTAATTTTTGCCTCAAACAGGTCAAAATCCTGCACCTTAAACAGAGAAACTGATTTAATGGACAATTTACAAAATAATTAAAAAATTGCAGGATTTCCACGGTATTTGTTGAATTATTGCCATAATATACAAATAACCTCCGAAAGGAGCATGTTATGAGCGGTAAAATAATCCTCTTGGTTGAAGACAATCCTGACGATGAGGCCCTAACGCTTCGCGCTTTAAAAAAGAATAATATTTTGAATCAGGTCGTGATTGCCCATGACGGTGTTGAAGCGGTCAATTATCTGCTCGGTCCAGACTCTGCTAATAACCCTGTTCCACAAATTATCCTGCTTGACCTCAAATTGCCTAAAATGAATGGTTTAGAGGTACTTAAATGCCTGCGCTCTGATGAACGCACCAAATTACTGCCGGTAATTATCTTGACTTCCTCACGTGAAGAACAGGATTTATTAAATAGCTATGATTTAGGCGCTAACAGCTATATTCGCAAACCTGTGGACTTTAATCAATTTATTGCTGCAGTACAACAATTAGGCCTGTACTGGCTGGTACTGAATGAAATTCCGCCGATAAGGAGGTAGCTAATGGCAGAATTTCTGCGTGTTCTGGTTATTGAAGATTCGGAAGATGATGTCCTGCTGCTAAAACGGGCTCTCTGTAACGGCGGTCATCTGCCCTATCTCAGACAGGTAGATGACCCTTCCTCGATGACAGACGCTTTGGCTGAAGAAAATTGGGATATTATTATTGCTGATTACTCCCTGCCCAATTTCAGCGGGTTAGCTGCACTAGAACTACTAAAAGAAAGTAGTCAAGACATTCCCTTTATTATCGTATCAGGTGCCATTGGGGAAGACGTAGCAGTAGCCGCCATGAAGGCTGGCGCTCATGATTATATTCTTAAAGGCAACTTAACCCGTCTAGTGCCTGCAATCAACCGCGAATTACAGGAAGCCAGTGTTCGCCGAGAACGGCGTAAACTGGAAAAGCGCCTTACCTATTTGAGCATCCATGACCCCTTAACCGGTCTTTACAATCGAACCCAATTTTCATTAGAACTAGTACGCCTGCAACAACCACAATTTGCGCCAGTGGGTATCATTGTCGGTGACTTAGATGGTCTTAAACTGATCAATGACACCTGGGGACATCAAAGCGGGGACAGCTTGTTAAAAGCAGTTGCTACCATTTTAAAAGAATGTTGTCCTGCTGACGCGACCGTCAACCGCATCGGCGGCGATGAATTTGTTCTGCTGTTACCACACACCACCCTTGCCATCCTAGAAAAATTGTGCCACACAATTACTCGTGCGATCGATACCTATAACCAAACCAGTCCTCTGGCCGAGGGTATTGTTCTCAGCATCTCGTTAGGCTTCGCTTTAGCAGAAGCCTATCCCCCTAATCTACAAGAAGTCTTCAAAATTGCAGATAATAATATGTATCGGGAAAAATTAAACCAAAGCCAAAGTAACCGGAGCGCCATTGTACAAACAGCCATGAAACTTCTGGAAGCCAGGGACTTTATTACTGAAGGACATGGTGATCGTATCCAACTCTTAGTTGCCCGCCTGGGCATAGCCCTAAAACTACCAGAAAACAGAGTGACAGACCTCAAGCTGCTGGCTCAATTTCATGACATTGGGAAAGTTGGTATTCCTGACAATATATTATTTAAGCCAGGTCCACTTACGCCTGAAGAATTTAATGAAATGAAACGTCATTCGGAGATTGGCTACCGTATTGCCCAATCATCACCTGACTTAAATCTAATTGCTGATTATATTCTCAAGCATCATGAATGGTGGGATGGCAGTGGCTATCCTATGGGTTTGCTCGGCAAAAGCATTCCGTTAGAATGCCGGATCTTATCTATTGCTGATGCTTATGATGCTATGACTAGTGACCGTCCTTACCGCAAGGCACTTGTTCATAAACACGCAATTGAAGAACTTCACCGCTTTGCCGGTATTCAGTTTGATCCCGAATTAGTAGACAACTTCACCACGTTGGTGGAGGAAAATAGATAAAAACCACGGTTAATCCGTGGTTTTTATCTATTTTTTTATTACCAAGCAACAATTACTGAGCCCTTAAAATGTTCATTGACAAACTTCTTGACTTCTTCCGACTGGTAGGCTTTTATAAACTTAGCTATCATCGGGTTATCTTTATCTTTAGCCTTAACAGCAATAATATTCGCATACGGCGAATTGCCATCCTCAATCGCCAGAGAGTCCTTATTCGGCACCAAACCAGCAGTAATGGCATAGTTGGTATTAATAGCTGCCAACTCTACATCTTCCAGTGAACGCGGGACTTGCGCAGCATCCAATTCTTTAACCTTAAAATTCTTAGGATTTTCAGCGATATCAGCCGCCGTTGCTTTAAGTCCTACACCAGCCTTAAGCTTGAGCAGACCTTGTCTCTCCAGAAGCAACAAAGCGCGACCGCCATTGGTAGGATCATTAGGAATGGCAATCGTAGCCCCAGGATTAAGCTCATTAAGTGATTTCACTTTTTTGGAGTATATCGCCATAGGGAAAATTACCGTCTTGGTAACAACTACAATGTCATATTGACGGTCTTTAACCATATTGTCAAGATAGGGCTGATGCTGAAAACTGTTAGCGTCAATATCACCCTGGCTTAATGCTACATTAGGTTGGACATAGTCATTAAATTCAACTATCTCAATTTTAAGACCATCTTTCTCGGCCACTTTTTTTACCACATCCATAATTTCAGCATGTGGCCCGGCGGTAACACCGACCTTAAGCGGCTTATCTGAGACTGCCGGAGCAGATGCCTGTTTACCGCAGCCTGAAAGTACCACAACCGTAAATGCTAGAATTAAGAATAATGTCAATTGCTTTGTGTATCTTCTCATTCTTTTTCTCTCCCTATCTTTTATATTGTCCTTACTTTGAGCTTTTCTAGCCGATCGGCTGCCGCCTGTAATGTCTCAAATTTCTTGCAGAAGCAAAAACGTATCAGTTGTTTACCAGCTGTACTTTCTGACCGGAAAAAGCTGGAGCCTGGCACAACAGCTACCCCAATTTCACTAGCCATATATTTAGCAAAGGCAACATCATCGTCCCAACCAAACGGAGTAATATCTGCCATAATATAATACGCGCCTTGCGGTCTCATGCAAGTAAAACCAGCCTTTTCCAGCGCAGTAAGCAGATAGTCGCGGCGCTCGCTATAAAAGCCAGCTAATTCCTCATAATATTCAGACCCGAAGTTAAACGCTTCAGCAGCGGCTACTTGCAGCGGTGCTGCTGCCCCAACAGTAAGAAAATCATGTACCTTGCGAATAGAAGCAGTAATCTCAGGCGCGGC
>JAGGAA010000266.1 GCA_017889675.1 Bacillota bacterium
CGGAAGATGCGGCTTGGGAGACACTACGGGTGGCAACCAATACGATATGTCAGGCAATACGCACTATGCTGAGTGAACAGGCTGCAAGACCTGTATACAGAGTCGAAGATATTGTCCATGGTGAGGCATTTACCCCTGAACTGGTTATTGGTGTCGGCGGCGCGGCAATGGGCTTGGCACCACTTGTTGCAGAACAGCTTAGTCTCCCCTGGCAAGTACCGTCAGGTCATATGGTAGCTAATGCTATCGGCGCGGCCTCTGCCCGACCGACAACTGAGATTACTCTTAGAGCAGATAGTGCAGAAGGCTATTATACAGTGCCAGAGCTTGGCATACAGCGAACAGTGGACAAACGCCGCTTTAGTCTGGCAGATGCCTGGACAGCGGCAGAAACCCATCTTGCGCAGCGCGCGGCTGCTGGCGGCATAGACGAAGCCCTACCTGTCAGTGAACGAGTGTATGAAGAAGAATTTAATGTTATTCGTGGCTTTAACACAATTGGTAAAATCATGACTTGCAAACTGCAGATAAAACCAGGTGTGCTCATGCCGGTGCAGGCGGGGAGGCAGGACAATGAACAATAAAGCATTAGGACTGGTTTTCTTTCCAGCCTTTGATTGGGCGATTACCCCGTCACACCCGGAACGGGAAGAACGCTTGCTCTATACACGAGACCAGATTGTTGAAGAAGGTTTGCTGGATTTACCCAATATCAGGGAATATCGTCCCCAGCTGGCTAAAATTCAGGATGTGCAGCGTGTCCATATCGGTGTACCAAATATTGCTTCACTTATTACCGACGCCCATCTTGTGTCTGCAGGCGGAGCCATAACCGCGGCTGAAGCCGTGATGCGCCGGGAAGTATCCAATGCGTTTGCCCTTGTGCGTCCTCCCGGACATCACGCCATGCGGGTAGTTCATGGGACGAGGGGCTTTTGCACCATTAATATGGAAGCCATCATGGTGGAATATTTGCGCTGTCATTACGGACTCAACCGGATTGCCATTGTTGATACCGATGTTCACCACGGCGATGGGACACAGGATATTTTTTATCATGATCCGGATACCTTATTTATCTCTTTTCATCAGGATGGCCGGACACTCTACCCCGGCACAGGAGCCATAACAGAACTTGGTAGTCCGAGCGCCTTGTGCTCAACAATCAATATTCCGTTGCCTCCTGGCACCACTGATGACGGCCTGCATTATGTACTGGATAAGCTTGTTTTGCCTATGCTGGACGATTTTCAGCCAGACATTATTATTAACTCAGCCGGGCAGGATAATCATTATAGTGATCCGTTAGCCAATATGGCTATTACGGCACAGGGCTATGCGCGATTAGCTGAAAAACTAAACGCCGATATCGCCGTGCTTGAGGGCGGTTACTCGATTGAGGATGCGCTGCCTTATGTTAATACTGGCATTATTTTGGCCATGGCTGGTCTAGATTATAGCCGGGTGGTGGAACCTGACATTGCCCGCTGTCCGCGGCAATCTGAGAGTAACACCCGGTATATTGCCCAATTAGTAACACAGTGGCAAGATATCTGGAGTCAACGGGACCAACTCAGACGGGCAGCGATCGCTAAGGCTGGAGATTTCTGGCAACGGTCTCGCAGCATTTACTACGATGACAGCGGCATTCAAGAACGGCAGCGTGAGGCAGTACGAATTTGTCCCCACTGCCAGGGATATCATACAATTGCGACAGAGGCTGAGGGTCGTTCGTTTGGCGTAAAAACAGCATTTGCCGCCGTCATTCCCAGAAATAGTTGCAGCACTTGTCGGAGTCAGGCCTGCGATGCTATACATACAGCAAAAAAAGAAGGTCGCTATGACCACTATCTCCTGCAGGACAAAGAACAAGATACATTCGAACAATTCTAAATTAGCTATAATTAAGGAGGTCATTATGACCAGAGCAGACGGACGTGCAACTGATGAATTGCGAAAAGTAAAAATCACTCGTAATTATTTAAAATATGCCGAGGGTTCGGTGCTTGTTGAATTTGGTGATACAAAAGTTATCTGTGCAGCCACTATTGAGGAAAAAGTGCCCCCATTTTTGAAAGGTTCAGGAGAAGGCTGGGTAAGTGCCGAGTATTCCTTACTGCCGCGTTCTACCAAGAGCCGCAATGTAAGAGAAGCTGCCAGAGGTAAGCAAACAGGCCGCACCCATGAAATTCAGCGCTTGATCGGTCGTTCCCTGCGGAGTGTCATTGATCTTAAGGCGTTAGGAGAAAAGACCATCTGGTTGGATTGTGATGTTATCCAAGCCGATGGCGGCACTCGGACTGCAGCCATTACCGGCTCCTTTGTAGCACTTGTTGATGCCATTAACAGCATTTGGGGTGACAGCCCCAAGCCGTTTCCGGTTAAAGACTTTTTAGCAGCTGTTAGTGTTGGCATTTTACCTGCGGGGGTTTATCTCGACCTATGCTATACCGAAGATTCTACAGCCATTGTTGATATGAACCTGGTTATGACCGGGAGTGGTCAGTTTGTTGAAGTACAGGGAACCGGAGAAAAAGGAACCTTTTCTCAGGCCCAGCTAAACGAGATGCTGGCAGTTGCCAGTCAAGGGATTGAGGTTTTACTTGATATTCAAAAAGAAACACTGGGGCCGGTGTCATGGAAAGTAGGCCGGGAGGGATAGCGTTGGAGAAAGCGATAACAGAGATTATTGTGGCCACCCAAAATGCTGGTAAAGTTGCTGAGTTTAAGGCCGCACTAAACGGACTGCCTTATAAGGTGTCATCATTAGCCGATTTAGGAAAGTTCCCAGAAGCGCCCGAACAGGGAAAAACCTTTGCAGAAAATGCTTGTTCCAAAGCGCAGTTTTATGCGCGCTTAACAGGCAAACTGTGTCTGGCTGATGATTCCGGCTTGGAAGTGGATTATCTACAAGGAGAACCAGGGGTTTACTCTGCCAGATATGCTGGCGAATACGCCAGTGATCAGGACAATAACGAAAAACTGCTGGAACATTTGATTGGTGTACCACCAGAAAAACGTACAGCCCGGTTCCGTTGCGTATTAGTACTCGCGGATGCCGAAAGGCTGTGGTATACGGCTGATGGTACAGTAGAAGGCGTTATCCTAACTGAACCGCGCGGAAATAGTGGTTTTGGCTATGATCCGCTGCTCCTTGTCCCCGAAATGGACCGCACCTTCGCCGAAATGTCGTCAGCAGAAAAAAATCAAATTAGTCACCGTGGGCGGGCATTGAAAAAATTAGTAACGCAACTGGCGGACTTGAGAAAATGAGAATCGGTGTTGTCAGTGATACTCATGGCGACATAGTTATACTGAAAAAAGCGATTGCTGCCGCTGGGCCGCTTGATCAGTGGCTTCATGCGGGTGACTACTATCAAGACGGCTGGCGGTTAGCAGAACTAACTGGTTTGCCAGTAACCGTTGTTGCCGGTAACTGTGACCGGACA
>JAGGAA010000031.1 GCA_017889675.1 Bacillota bacterium
GGGTATGGTTGCTAGCCACATGAAGGACAAGGGGAATATAAGGCACTATTACAGGTGTGTTACTAAGAGTAGTGCACAGTATCGAAACAACATTGACCGCTGCTCAAATCGTTATATACCCGTAGATATCTTGGAAGAGGATGTGTGGCAGACTGTTGTTGATATAGCTAAGGGCGAAGCTGCCTTGTCTGACTATCTGCAGACTGAGACGGTACCCGATCGTTCACGAGATATTGCCGAATTGACTAGACGGCAAGAAGATGCCCAAAAAAAGCGAATAGATATTATGAAGTGGTACCGCTCTAATCTGCTTGATACTAAAACTGCCGAAGCTGAACTTGAAACAGTCGCGAAAGAAATTGCAACCATAGCAGAACAGTTGTCCGGTTTGAAGAACGTTCAGGACAAAATAAAAAAACCACCGGTAATATCACCGGAGATTATAATGGAAGCCACGACAACCGAAGAGAAAAGAAAACTCCTTTTGCAGTATGGATTATTGGTACACGTTAAGCGAATCGGTAAAAATTATGAATTTTGGTTTAGTCTTTAGGCCACTCGAAAGAGTGGTTTTTCGCATTTGGATAACAGCTTTGTTGATAGGGGTAAAGGCTACCTTTTCTGCAATAAACACTGGGTCATACGCATGGATAAAAATGCGGTTAGGGGAGCTGGCAAAATTGGCCCCGGCAGATAAAATAGCTTCAAAATGTGATTGACAGGCCCCGGCAAATATAACTAATTCATCGCGGGAGGGCTCAAAAAGGCGGGCTTTTTTTACGGCTGCGACAAAATGTTTGGAATTACGGTAGTTATTGATATCACTTATATCCTTTTTACCATTACCAATTAAAGCATCATGACCTGTAAACACCAGAATATCTGGCCGAGCTTCTTCTAATAAACCGGTAATAACGTCTGCTTGTTTGGTTTCATCCACCCAACGGCCTTCTGCCCATATATTAAGCTGACTGTAGGTTTTTAAACACATTTTGAGGTATTCCTCATCACCGTCAAGATGTAATACCCTGCCAGGCACATCAAAGAAAGTGAATTTCTTGGTAGCTTCAGACCGTCTTAATTCAATTTGTTCCCGTTCGCGGCTGCGGCGTATCAGTACCTGCCGCAGTGTATTATTATGCATGCTTTCCATGCGGACAATTTCATTACGCAAATGTTCTGCTTCAATTGGCTCTAAATCATCGATAGGCGAATCAGCCACTAGCCGCAAATGCAGCCCCTTTAACACACAGTGTTTTTGCTGGGTATCGTCAACAAATATGTCGGTTACTTTGAAAACAATGTCGCCACCATGAGATTTCCTAATAACAAGGTCGCCTACATGAATGTCCACCTCAATCCCCCCTTAACCAGTTGCTATAACTATTACATCCTATGTAACGCCTAGCTAAAGTGCCACAAAATTACTAACTATAACTGGTGGCAAATACCTTATCTCCGCTATATACTATAGTGAGCCCCCATAAGGCCGCTTTCAACATGCTATATTTCTACACGCATCCTTACTCCGAGGTGATGGACGTGATTTGCGTGGTCGTTCCGGCCAAGAATGAGGGAGGACGCATTAGCACTGTATTGCAAAATTTGGGAACATTGCCCATTGACCATATTATCTTAGTGGCCAATGGCTCTAAGGACAGTACAATGCGCGAGGTTTTACAAATGCGTCTCCCCAAACTCCAGATTATCTATTTCCATGAATGTTTAGGCATTGACACGCCCCGCGCCATTGGAGCCAAAGTGGCTTTGGCTCTGGGCAGCGATGTTGTCGCTTTTGTTGATGGTGACATGGTAGGCACCTTTAACGAGAATTTAATGGAGCTGGTTGACGGTGTATTATTGAAACACCTGGACATGGCCTTGACCAATTGTTATCCTTCTCCTCCCCGTCATATTGAACGCTATAACCCTACCTTTCAATGGCGACTCAATCTTAATAAAGAACTGGGCCTTGATAAAAAAATTAATTTAGCTAGCCCGGCCCATGGCCCGCATGCCGTCTCCCGCCGTCTTCTGGAAACAGTTCCGCTTAGAGAACTGGCTGTTCCTCCTGTTACCATGGCACTTGCGCGTATGCACAAACTGAAGATTGATGTAGCCACTACCATTCCCCATTACCGCCTAGGCTC
Organism: Bacillota bacterium; assembly: GCA_017889675.1. Taxonomy (GTDB): domain Bacteria; phylum Bacillota; class Negativicutes; order Sporomusales; family Sporomusaceae; genus Sporomusa. The sequence goes on from JAGGAA010000031.1 coordinate 2,151, forward strand.
CTCTGTAAAAAATCAAATTCATACCAACAAAATCATTGATACCATTGTCGGTGATTGCTTGGAAGCCATTGCCGCCTTTCATGACCAGATTCGTAACCGTCAATGGCAAAACAAAACCTACCTAGGTTATCATATTGACCGACGCTTAGATTTGATAGATATGTTTCTAAACGAAAAGCCCTGCTCAAAATGAGCAGGGCTTTACAGTTTTATTGGGTTTTTCATTTATCCATCTTTGACCAGGCGTTAGCAATAGCGGCAAACTCGTCGAGCGATAATTGCTCACCCCGTCTCCCACCATCCACGCCTGCCTGCGCTAGCACTTGCTCTAAATCTTCTTTGTTAAGTCCAGCCGCCTTAAGCCCATTAGCCAGCGTTTTCCGGCGCTGGGCAAACGCAGCCTTAACAACCCGGAAAAACATTTTTTCACTAACAAGTTCAACTGGCGGCGCACTGCGCACAGTACAACGGATAACGGCTGATTCTACCGCCGGCGCCGGAATAAAGGCCTGCGGCGGCACAATAAACATAATTTCCGGCTCGGTATAATACTGAACAGCTACCGACAACGCACCATAGTCTTTGCCACCTGGCTTGGCCACCATGCGCTGCGCCACCTCTTTTTGTACCATAGTAACAAGCAATTCGACAGGCAGGCGCTCCTCCAGAAATTTCATGATAATCGGAGTCGTAATATAGTAAGGTAAATTAGCGACAACTTTGTATTTTTCTTTGTTTATTTCTCGGGAAATGTCAATTTTTAAAATATTGCCGTGAATAACTCTGACATTACCATACCCCTCCAGAGTCTTACCAAGCACCTCTATCAAGCGACGGTCAAGTTCAACGGCAGTAACCTCAGCTCCGGCTTCGGCTAGTCCTTGCGTCAAAGTGCCAATCCCTGGCCCAATCTCAAGTACAGGTTCTCCCTCAAGAACCTTTGCCGCTGAAACAATGCCATCCACAACATTACCATCAATTAGAAAGTTTTGCCCTAATTTCTTGCTCATATGAATACCAAAGGTTTTTACTATATGTAAGGTTACCTCTTTTTGTGCAATACGCGGCTTAATCGCCATAATTTGGTTCCTCCACACCGTTATTGGGGTTAGCAGCATCATCCAATTTATTTAACGCCCCCTCAAATTCAGCGCGAGTAACGCCATAATGATTGAGCCGATATAGAAATCCCTTAGCATTAGCATACCCGATACCCAGACTTTCTCCAATCGCCGCCCGACGGATAGTGGCATCCGGTACACCAGTCAATCTGCTTACAATAATATCCTGCCAGCTAAACTCACTTGACGGCTGCCACTCATGTAGCCGCACTTTACTAAGTGCATCGCGAATGGCTTCTGGCGAAGCCTGTTCAATGCCAATATCATTATTCGCATAGGCTTGTTCTCTGGGTACAAACGCATGCTTGGCTTCAGGAAAGCGCTGGGCTATGAATTTACGAATGCACTCACCCGCACTATCCGGATCAGTCAGGATAATAATCCCTCGCCGTTTATAGGCATCATCAATCCGGCTTATGGTACGCGGCAATAAGTTAAACCCCTCGGTAGCAATGCATTCCGCTTCCACTGCCCGTCTAATGGCCGCAATATCCTGTTTGCCCTCAACTACTATTACTTCTTTAATCATTTCGCACTCCATCTTTTAACATAAAGTAATATGAATATAGTATCACTTTTATTGACTTTTTATCTATATATTTTAAATTATAAAGTAAGCATACTCCAGTTTCCTGTTCCATCCAAGGTCAATTTCTTTTTATGATAACTATTGAGTGTACCCCGGTGGCCAACACTGATCATCGCCGTACTTTGCAGGTGCTCCTGAAGCAGCTTGTACAATACCCGCTCGGTAGGTTCATCAAGGGCTGAGGTTGCCTCATCCATGAACAGCCACTCTGGTTTATGAATAAGGGCCCGTACAAAAGCAATCCGCTGCTGCTCGCCCAGTGACAGCATATGAGACCATTCCTCCACCCTATCAAGCTGGCCTTTCAGCCCATCTAACCGGCAAAGCGACATGGCGCTATAAAGTTCTTCATCACTAACAGACTGCCGGGGACCGGGGTAAAGCAAAACCTCCCGCAGCGTACCCAACGGCAAATAAGCTTTTTGTGGAAGAAACAGGGAAATCTGGTTTTCAGGCACAATTACATGGCCTTCTGCATAAGGCCATAAGCCAGCCAGCGTGCGCAAGAGCGTACTTTTGCCGCACCCTGATGGCCCGACCACCAGCAGGGAATCACCTGTTGGCACTGACAGATTAAGATCAGACAATAACTGACGGCCATCTGGCAACTGGATAGTCAAACCAGACACCGTCAAAGCCGGAGCAGGCATATGTTGGATGGCAGCACCGGTATCAGCTAACGCCTTAACTTTCTCGATATTGCCAACAAAGCCGTTTAGCCGGTCAACTACCGACTTCCATTCAGCCAGCAAAGGGTAGCTTTCGACAAAAAAGGATAACGCATCTTGTACTTTCCCAAAGGCTGATGACGTCTGAAGCAGACCGCCCAGCTGAATCTCTTTGGCAAAGTACCGAGGAGCAGCTACTAGAATCGGGAAAATAATAGCAATTTGCCCATAGCCAGAGGTGAACCATGTCAGTTGTTTCTGGCGTTTCATAATCTGCCAGAAATTATCTAAGACACTGCTAAATCGGCCCATAAATAACTGCCTTTCCCGGGCTTCACCGCCATAAAAGGCGATGCTCTCACTATTTTCTCTCAGCCGTACCAGACTAAACCGAAAATCAGCTTCATAACGCTGCTGATCGAAATTGAGCTTGGTTAACGGCTTACCTATTTTATGAGTCAGCCAAGTGCCAACAACAGCGTACACTATCGCCACCCATACCATATACCCGGAGATAGTCACCTCAGTGCCGCCTACAGGAATGGTAATTACTCCTGACAGCTGCCACAAAATAGCGATAAAAGACACAAGTGTAACAAGTGCTTTTAAAAGCCCTAGCGACAAACGCAGAGTATAATTGGTAAACAGCCGTAAATCTTCACTAATACGCTGGTCAGGGTTATCAGTGTTATTATCAATAAGCTGCAGACGGTAATAGGTCCGTTTTGCCAGCCAACTATCCAGGTATTTCTGCGTCATCCACCGCCGCCATTTTATCTCAAGCATCTGTTGCAGGTAAAGCTGGTACACCGCGACAATGATAAAAATACCAGCTAACACACTAAACTCAAGCAATGCGCTGAAAAATTCCTCTTTATCATAATTCTGTAGTGCGTTATAAAACCGGTTATTCCATTTATTAATTAATACCAAAATATAAACATATGCTAAATTCAGTGTTACAATTACCGCTGTCAGTCCCCACGCTCGCCACTTCTCTTCCGAAAGCCAATAGCCGCGAGCCAGTTCCCAACAATCTTTCAAAAAGCGGAGGTTAATACCAGCCAATCGCACCAGTCCCTTCACCACAAATGTAATTGTACATACTTCGTTACTCGAACTAGCTACTCCTTCTAAGAGCTGGAAAATTCGAGTGTCTTTCTACTATGCGGAGGTCAAACGCTAGTGTTGGGCGTTGTCAATACACCTCTCACCTGCGCCTGCAACCTTCCACAATGCAGAATATAAAAATGGCAGAGCACAAGACTCTGCCATTTTTCTTACTCATCTAAGATATACACCTTTACTGTTCGGCGGCCAAACCGGTAGGCTTCACTGGCACTTTCCATACACAAATCAATTTTGTCGCCAACAATGCCTGCGGCAATTCCGGTGGCTGTCAATCCCTGGGATGAACCATCTGTCGGTAAGTAGGCACTAGCTTCCATATAGCGCACACCCCTAAAGCGCATTGCTCCCCGCGAGGTATCTACCATATCCCGGGTTCCCACCCGGATAATTTGAGGTTTAGCATGTACTGCCACAACTTCGGACAGAACATCGGCAGAAACTTTAACACCATCTTCAAACTTAACACGAACTGTAGCTTTCTTAAGACCATTCTCTCCCGCCTGCACTGTTTCTTCTACCCCTTTCTCCATGGTGGGATCAGGCTGACGGATAATCTGGTATAGCTCAGGAATTTCCTGCTCCTCAATCTTCTCACTTAATGTAATGGCCTTAATGTTCATGCCGGCAACAGGCTTAGTGTCATCTCCAGGCATCAACCTTACCTTGTCTTGCGGTATTCCCACCTGATCGGCAACCTCGCGCACCGTGGGCTTAGCTGCAAATAAGTTAATGTTTTTCCCCTGATATATAACCGTTACTGGTACGGCGCGAAATACCTCAATGACTGTCCCAGCAGTCACGCTGGTTGTTGACAACCTGATTTCATCGTCGGGACTAAGTGTAAGTCCTGCTTGCTGCAGAATTTTATACGGACTTGAGTACAAGGTACTGACAGTATAGTTTTGACCATCGGTAATAATATGTACCTGTTTGTGTGCCCAAACAAATCCGGTTGCCACCAGTGATGCCAGCAGCAGCGCAATAATAAACACTACTTTTTGCTGACCATACCTTGCTAGTATAGACCTTTCATCACTCATGAAATACCCCCTTCCTGTGAGCCATGAGATTATATCATAACCTGGTTAATAAGTCAAGAAATTAACCATGATTATCCAGATAATGCTCGAATTATTCCCATTTATTTTACATACTATGTATACCAGAATAAAAAAATTCGGTGATATTTTATTACTGTAAAATATTCACCGAATTACCAAATTATTCCTGCTTGTATATTTTTTTATTTTCCTTTTAACTAATATACAGCTTACTCAATACCAAAAAGCCGCTTAGTATTTGTTGTTGCCGCTTCTGCCAAAGCCGCAAACTCCATATTCCGTACTCGCGCCACCTCTTCAGCAGTGAATTTGACATACGCAGGCTCATTGCGACGGCCCCGATAGGGCTTAGGTGTCAAATAAGGGCAGTCTGTCTCCACTAACAGCCGCTCAAGAGGTACGTTAGCCGCTACTTCTTTGAGCTTACCGTCTTTGGCGAAAGTAACCGGACCCGCAAAGGAGATGTAAAAACCCAGCTTGATAACTTCCTTGGCCATTTCTAAGCTACCGGAAAAACAATGAAATACACCAGTTAGACCTTTGGCTTCTTTTTTAACTATCGCTAACAGATCGCCATGCGCATCCCGGTCATGAATAATAATTGGCTTATTGCATTGACGCGCCACATCCAGTTGGCCGATAAACACCTGCTGCTGAACCTCACGCGGTGATAAGTCATAATAATAATCAAGTCCAATTTCGCCAATCGCCACCACCTTAGACTTACAGGTCCAAGCAGCTAGCTGCTCATAGTCACCCGCTTTGGCTTCTTGAGCATCATGGGGATGGATACCAACACCAGCATAAATAAATGCATGTTCTTCTGCAAGTGCAATCGAACGAGCCGAGGATTCCATACAAGCACCCGCATTCAATATTCCCACAAGCCCGGCTTCCTTGGCCCGCACAATGACCGCAGCCCGATCTTCGTCAAACCGGTTATCATCAATGTGAGCATGTGAATCAAACAGCATCTTACTTCACCCTGCTGCCAGAAGGCATATCGGCAGTCACAAGCTGCAATTTATCCTCACACGAAGCAGCCAATACCATGCCGCGGGATTCTATGCCCCTGATCTTAGCTGGTTTCAAATTGACAACCATCACAACATTTTGCCCTACGAGTTGCTCAGGCTCATAATGTTTGGCAATCCCCGAGATGATGGTACGTTGCTCTGTGCCAAGATCTACTGTTAAGAGCAGTAACTTGTCGGCTTTTTTAACCTTCTCTGCCGCTAGCACTTTTACTACCCGCAAATCAATTTTGGCAAATTCATCAATGGTAATTTCTGGCGTACCAGGCACAGCTGCAGCTTCAGGCTGAGGCGCAGGCACCGTTGCCGTTTGCGTCGGCAGTACCTCAGCTTCATTAACGGGTTTTTCCTCAATGCGCGGGAATATCGGCTCAGCTTTCGCCACAACAGTACCAGCCGGCAAACGTCCCCAGGCTTGGGCCTCATTTAATTGTACGCTGGCAAACTCAGTTTTTAGACCAAGCTGCCGCCAAATTTTTGGAGATGTTTGCGGCATAAAGGGCGAAATCAGGATAGCTACAATTCGTAGCACCTCGGCTAAATTGTACAGTACAGTATTTAGTCGACCTTTTTTAGCAGGGTCTTTGGCTAGTGTCCACGGTCCGGTTTCATCAATATATTTATTGGTACGCCCAATAAGCGCCCATACTTCCTTGAGAGTAGCATTAATATCCTGCTGTTCCATATGCTGTTCATACCGAGCGGCTGTAGTCTGTGCTAACTCAATTAAGTCCTGGTCAATAGCATCAGCCTCACCAGGCGCTTCGATTACACCGCCGTTAAAGCGGCCAATCATGCTCAGACTACGATGCAGCAGATTTCCCAGATCATTAGCCAAATCGGCATTAATCCGATTAATGAGTGCATCCCGCGAAAAGTTACCGTCAAGACCTAAGGTGATTTCCCTTAGCAGAAAATAACGGATAGCATCGGCGCCAAATTCATCAATCAACGCCAGCGGATCAATCACATTCCCCTTGGACTTAGACATCTTGTCGCCCTCGACTACCAGCCAGCCGTGGCCATATACCTTCTTGGGCAATTCTATCCCCAGTGCCATCAAAATTACTGGCCAGATAATGCTATGGAAGCGCACGATCTCCTTACCAACCAAGTGAATATCTGCAGGCCAATATTTAGCGAATTTTTCTTTGTCATTTAAATAACCGGCTGCAGTTATATAGTTGGTCAGCGCATCAAACCATACATAAACTACATGTTTGGTATCAAAGGGAACCGGGATTCCCCAATCAAAGGTTGTCCGGGACACGCACAAGTCTTCCAGACCACCCTTGATAAAGTTGATCATCTCATTACGACGCGAAGTTGGCTGAATAAAATCCGGATTTTCCTCAACATATTTTAGCAACCGTTCCTGATACTTAGCCATCCGGAAAAAGTAGCTTTCTTCCTTGACAATTTCGACTGGCCGACCGCAATCCGGACATTTGCCGTCAGTTAGCTGACGTTCCATCCAGAAGGTCTCGCAAGGCGTGCAATACCAGCCCTCATATTCTGCTTTATAAATATCTCCCTGATCATAGATTTTTTGAAAGACCGCCTGTACCAACTCATGGTGTCGCTGGTCGGTAGTACGAATAAAATCGTCATTAGATATGTCTAATTTTTCCCATAAATGTTTAAATGAGGCCACAATTTTATCTACATAAGCCAGCGGTGTAGTATTGGTTTCCGCCGCCTTGCGCTGAATTTTTTGCCCATGCTCGTCAGAACCTGTCAAAAAAAATACATCAAAGCCAGCTAACCGCTTATAACGGGCAATACTGTCCGCAATGGTAGTACAGTATGCATGTCCAATATGCAACCGATCACTCGGATAATAAATAGGCGTAGTAATATAAAAAGGTTTCTTTGACATAATATCCTCCTTCAGTGAGCGCACTGCTTATGTTTTTCCAATTATAACCATCAGAAATATGATTGTCAATAGTTGTATTTTTCGACAGAACGTAGTAGTATATGACAATGACTAGGAGTTTTATTCCTCGTAAATGACATATTTACAAAAAAAATCTTATTTTTGTAAATAATTGGGTTGACACGCTTTGTAATATTTGGTATTATTTAGTTGAGCGATTTTTGTCGAATATTGTTATTCAGTGTTCTTAAAAAATAAGTGTAGAGTGAAGGGAGACAGGAAAATGAAATCAACTGGCATTGTACGTAAAGTAGACGAACTAGGTAGGGTGGTTATTCCTATCGAGTTACGCCGCACTCTTGATATCGCAGAAAAAGATGCTCTCGAAATTTATGTTGATAGCGACCGCATCATTCTCCGCAAATACGAACCAGCCTGTGTATTCTGTGGCAATGCAGCCGACGTAACCAACTTCAAAGGTAAAAACGTTTGTAAAGATTGCCTCGCATCTATGGGACAAACTGCTGTCTAATCAGATAAAGGGCTTGTAAGAACAGCTTGGTATACCTGCCTTTTAGGCAGACCATTTAGCGACGCCACCTCACGGATGGCGTCCTTTTTGTTTACTCCCTGCTCAATTAACCCTTGGACAGCTTGCACTAAATCCAGCGTTGACAACGCATGGGCAGGCTGGCCCTGAGCTGAATCCTCAGGATTACCTTCTACAACAAGAGTAAATTCCCCTCGCGGCTGATTTTCACTGAAATGCTGCCTTAACGTATGTAGACTGCCTCGTACAAACTCTTCAAATTTTTTAGTGAGCTCCCTGGCTGCTACTGCTTGACGGTCACCAAATGCAGTTGTCAATTCATCCAACGTTGCCCGCACCCGGTGTGGCGCTTCATAAAACACCAACGTATGAGGACAGTCAGCTAGTTTAGCAAGCAGTTGCCGGCGGTGTTTGTTTGTTTTTGGCAAAAAACCAACAAAGGTGAATATGGTCGTGTCTAGTCCGGATGCAATCAAGGCCGTCAGTGCCGCATTAGGTCCAGGCAGCGGTACAACAGGTATCGCTTTAGCTATTGCCAAACGTACCAAGTCCACACCAGGATCAGATATCCCCGGCATGCCTGCATCACTAACTAGTGCAATACTCTCGCCACGTAACAGCCGGTCAATAATCTCCGGCCCCCGCTCGACTTTATTATGCTCATGATAACTAATAAGTAGAGTATGAATGTCAAAATGGTTTAGTAGGTTACGCGTGTGCCTGGTATCTTCAGCCGCAATAGCAGCCGCTTCTTTCAAAATTCGCACAGTCCGAAAGGTCATGTCCTCCAGATTCCCTAGGGGAGTTGGACATAAATAGAGCGTGCCTGGTTCGGTCACTCAAGTTCACCTGTCCTGCTCATAGAGCTTCATAATATCCTCAGAATAGTTACCAGTAGTAGTATATACAAGCAAGGGCGGCAATACATCAATTCCTGGCTTTGCCCCCCGCACACCCTCAATAAGCACCATGTTAGGCTTCTTATCCACTCGCGGATAAACAAACTGCAGCCGTTTGGGCTCAATACCAGCCTGGCACATGGCTAACGTAATCTCTGCCAACCGCTCAGGCAAGTGTACCATCGCAAACCGACCGCGGTATTTGACAAGATACCGCGCAGCAGCAACAATATCGGTTAAGCTGGCTGTCAATTCATGCCGTGCCATCGCTACCTGGTCGTTGGGGCTTATGTACCCACCCCCAATTGGACGATACGGCGGATTAGAAACAACCAATTCAAAATTGCCCCCAGGCAGCAAATCAGTAATAAGGCGAAGATCACCGTTTATAATCCGCAGCTTGTCCTCCAGCCCATTGAGCTTAGCACTACGACTTGCCATATCAGCCATAACCGGGTTTAGCTCAATACCGGTAACCGCTGCCGCTCCACGTGCTACTAATAATAGCCCGATAACACCAGTGCCTGCGCCAAGGTCTGCTACTTTGCCGCTTTGGCGCACACTAGCAAAATGAGCCAACAGCACAGCATCAAGCGAAAAACAAAATTCTTCCGGGTGCTGAATAAGCTTTAAGTTGTTCATAATCAAATCATCAACCCGTTCACCGGGTTTCAGCACTACTTGCTCAGACGCCATTATTCCTTTTCCACTACTTCATCCCAAGGAATAATCAAGGTTTTTCCCTCAGGCAAACTAATGGTAGCTGTCCGTTTTTGGCGGTTGATAGATATAACCTTGCCTTCACCATCAACGGTGACTACTTCCTTGCCGACTGTTGGCGGCATAACCTTTTTCGGGCAGCTACAGCCGCTATAGCAATCACTTTCGTATTTAAGGCAACACATCAGCCGACCACAAATACCTGAAATTTTGGCTGGATTAAGTGACAAATTCTGTTCTTTAGCCATGCGAATAGACACAGGCTCAAAATCTCCCAAAAAGGTAGCACAACATAGCGACCGGCCACAGCAGCCAATACCATTCATCAGCTTGGCCTCATCCCGTACTCCAATTTGCCGCAGCTCAATCCGGGTACGAAAGACACTAGCCAAGTCTTTTACCAATTCGCGAAAATCAATCCGACCTTCGGCGGTAAAGTAAAATATGATCTTATTGACATCAAAAGTATATTCTACATCCACCAATTTCATAGGTAAGCTATGAATCTCTATTTTTTGCTCGCAAATTTTAAAGGCTTCTTTTTCCTTTTTGCGATTGTCTTTAACCTTTTCTTCATCCTCAACTGTTGCTTTACGCAATACAGGTTTTAACGGAGCAACAATCTGATCGTCCGCCACCTGTCGCGGCCCAATAACAACGTCACCGAATTCCAGTCCTCTTGCCGTTTCGACAATTACATGATCGTCATCATGAATTTCTATGGCGCCTGGGTCAAAATAGTATATTTTACCCGCCTTTTTAAAGCGGATACCCACTACTGTCAACATGTTACTCCCCTTTTTCAGGCCAATCCTTCAAATTTATTAATAACTCTTCAAGAGCTAAACGAGTGTTGGCGTTGCCCTCGATAGCACGAATGGTATTTTTAACAGCAGTAACAGCCGCCATGCTGCGGCTCTCAGGCCAGGCAGGCACCAAATCGGCAAGTTCCTGCACACAGTCAATATTGTATAGCAACTGTTGGCCATACTGACCTGCCACTACCAGTAAATCTCGCAACAAATACAAAAAGAACTCCAATACAGTTACTATCTTCTTGGTTTCAAGACCAGCAAGCTTAGTTGTTTGTTCCCAAACGCCACTCATGTCTACTTGCTGGATACTAGCAAGTAGCTGCAGCGCCATATCCCTGGATACCAGACCCTCTGGGGCCAGTAAGGTAAGAGCCTTGCCCATCCTGCCGCCGCTTAACCGCGCAGCAATAGCTGCCGCCGCTGGCGGATACCCTTTATCTACCAGCGCTTGTTCCAGCATAGTGGCAGACAAGGGGTGAAAAGCAACCTTACGGCAGCGGGATAAAATTGTCGGTAAGAGCGGTTTACTAGTTCCGGCAATGAGAATAAAAATAAGACCCGGCGGCGGCTCCTCCAACAGCTTAAGCAAACTGTTAGCCGCTTGGACAGTCATCAACTCAGCATCTTCAATCAGACAGACCCGTCCTGCGCCAACAGCTGGGGTTAACGCTGCAACATTTTTAAGCAAACGAATCTGATCAATTTTGATGGACACACCATCAGGAGCAACCTGAGTAAAGTCAGGATGCGCCTTGCGGCCAAATAGCAAGCAAGAGTGGCACTGTCCACAAGGTTTTTCACCATCATTGCTGCAGAGAATGCCTGCTGCTAAGCGGTCAGCAAGTAACCTTTTACCAATACCCGCTGGTCCGGCAAACAATAAAGCATGGGGTATTTTGTCGGTAGACAGCATGGCTTTAACTATACTCACAGCATCTTGATGGCCAACTATTTCATCCCAATTCATCGACATTAGGTGAACAAATCTACCAGCATGCCCCGAACTGCGTCATGCTTGGCCATGATGGATAATTGCCGGTCTTGACCGACGCGCACATCTTCGGTCATCTCAGCCAACTTTTCGTCAACTTTTTTAATGGTTGTATACAGCTTCTGCCGGCCATGACGATCCCAACCCGCGCGGGCTTCGAGGTTGTAAGCCCGTGAAACGGCTTCACCAATAAACTTACGGACCAGCTCCCGATATGACTTAAGCTCGCTGTAAGTGGGCATCTGCGACAAACGGCGTCCACTTTCATCAATTTGAGTCATGAGCGTCTGTAAACGTTCAGTCGACTGCGTTTCTTGCGTTTTTAAGAGGTCAGCGGCAAAATAGTCCCCTGTCTTTTCGGTCTTGTTCGGCAGCTCTCGATCAGCCACCACCGGTTGCTTGCTTACCCCCAACGTATTTACTTTCATGCCCATCTGATTTTGACCCCTCCTGCCCTTAAAATACATGGCAGACCACATTCTTATTATCCTTTAAATTATAAATGGTTTTCGTAAAATAATCAAATATTTGCCAACAATCTACCAAAAGCAGAGCCTGGATTATGCTCTGCTAATAATTTCATCGACGATTTGATAGATTTCACTATGAATTTGCTCAATTGTCTTTATTTTTCCCTTATAGGTACAAGCCACTTTATGCCAGTCATAGGCAGCGGCAATATCACAGGCATTTGTGAAGCAATACGACAGATACTCACTGCTTTGTTCATGAATATCCTTGCTCCCGCCAGTCTTGTTTTCCCGTCCGCGCATAAGTTCCCGGCTGACAGCCGGGGGCATTTCCAAAAAGATGACTTTATCCGGCACCGGCAGCCCGCACTTGATAAACTCAAAGTCCCATAACCACGCCAGGTAGGCTTCTTTTGCGGCCTGATCTTTAATTTTGGCCGCCTGATGAATCATATTAGAAGTGGTATACCGGTCAGCAATAACAATGCCGCCATTCAGATAGAATTCCTCCCACTCCTTTTTATACGAAGCAATCCGATCTACTGCATAAAAAGCAGATGCCGCATAGGCGTTAACATCCTCCGGACGGTTACCAAATTCACCATTTAAATACATCTTCACCAACGCCGATGATTGACTCTGATAATTGGGGTAATCCACCTTCCGCACATTCAAACCCTCGGCCTTCAGGCGGGTGACTAACTGTCCGGACTGAGTGGCCTTGCCACTACCGTCAGTTTTGCAATGTATGACAATAATCAACAATCTCTTGGGTAATCCGCTCACCCGGACAAAGCATGGGAATCCCTGGCGGATAAAATGTAACAATTTCGGCACAGATCATGCCAACCGCATCGTCAAACGGCACCATGCAGGTATTGCCGAACAGCGCCTCCCTTGGCGAGATAACCTGCTCAGGCGGCAGCGGATGTTTACCACCCCTGGTTATTGCATTGATTGCCGAAAAGTCGCATGTACCGTTATGTGTGGCTGCCATATCCTTCAATGCCGCCACCATCGCGTTTACCTCAGCCATGCTATCGCCTAATGTAATAAGAAACAGGATATTATATACATCTGATAATTCTACCTGAATTTTATAAGTATGCCGCAAAATCCGTTCAGCCTCTGCACCTGTTAATCCAAGGCCCTTGACAGTAACCGTCACCTTAGTCGGATCAAGACTATAGACACCCGGATTGCCTACTTTTTCATTACCAAAACAGTATAGGCCCGGAATCCTGTTGATCTCCTGTCTAGCTTGGTTAGCCAAATCAACGGCACGTTCAATTAGTGCAGCCCCTTCTGTCGCCATCTGCATGCGGGCAATATCTAAAGACGCCATTAATATATAATTAGGGCTGGTTGACTGCACCAGCTGCAACATAGCCTTAAGGCGCGGCACCCGAATATGACCCTGCCGGCAATGAACAATTGAACACTGTGTCATAGCTCCGATAATTTTATGCGAGCTTTGGGCCACAATATCAGCACCGGCATCCAGCGCCTGGATGGGTAAGCGTGTTGAAAATTTAAGATGGGGGCCATGGGCTTCATCAACAACAACCGGAATATCATAGCCATGAACAATATCCACAATTTTTTTCAGATCAGTTGCTACCCCATAGTACGTCGGATTAATGATTAGCACCCCTTTAGCGTCAGGATGCTGCCTTAGCGCCTCGGCAACCGTCTGTGGCGTAACCCCCATCGTCAGTCCCAACTCATTATCTACCTCTGGTTGGATAAATACCGGAATAGCACCACTCAAAATAATGCCCCCAATAATAGAACGGTGAGCATTACGCGGTATAATGATCTTATCGCCAGGCCCCGCAACAGTAAGAATCATGGCATAAATACCGCCGGTTGTCCCATTTACCATAAAATAGCTGTAGTCAGCCCCATACAGATCGGCGGCTAAATCCTGCGCCGCTCTGATCGGTCCGTGTGGCTCGTGCAAATCATCCAGCTCAGCCATATTGGCCAAATCAAGTTTTAGCGCTTTCTGCTGCACGACCTCATTAAAAAGAGGATGCATTCCCTTACCCATTTTATGTCCTGGGGTATGAAAGGGAATTGTTCCGTCATCTATATATGTATTCATTGCATTCAACAATGGTACTTCCTTCTGATTAAGCACGCCGTCACCACCTTTACCTTCCTGCCTCTATTATACCCTTGCAATTTGTAAATATTTTAACACACAGCCTTACTTATGTAGATGAATGTCCTTGAGAGATACGTTCGAAGCCTGGTAGCGCCGGAAATAGTGAGTATGCGACAGTTTTGCCGCAATCGCCCGAATTATCCGGCTCCCTAATGCAACGTGCAGCAAGCCATAAGCTAGCGCAATGGCTGCCAGTGTATAACCATATTGGATACCAAAACCTAGCCCCAAGGAAATCCCCCACTGCAAGGCATCTCCACCGGCTGCATAACTCATGGCATAAGCAAACACAGGCACAGTGGCAATATAGTAGAACAGCGTAATAATGAAGGGACTCACTTCAATGGCCTTTTGCGGACAATAATTCATACACGCCATACAACTGTCACAGGAAAAGGTCCAGTAGGGCCGTCCTTGTCTGCCAACCATCTTCAGGGCTTTCTTGGGGCAGATTGATTGGCATAGCGAGCAACCATTGCACTTATCTGACGCAAAAAATAATTTAGCTAAGATAAATTGTGCCATAATTAGATACATTAGCGACACCTTGGCTAATGCTATCCCTACCAGCAACTGTACCATTCCATCATAATGTTTATTGCCAGCCAGTACTGTCTGTAGCATGCCTTTCACCTTACTTTGTGCCATCTCGATGATTACAGCAGCATTTTGTTTACTCAGCCCCCAGTGAAGCGCCGTCCAGTTACTCGGCATGTCTACACCCATGACTCCCTGCACATGATAACCTCTAAGCCACAGCAAAAATGCAATTAAATATCCTGCAGTACCCTCCAGCCCCGGGAAAAACGCACCTTTTATCCGAATACCAGCTCTGGTTGGTAAAACAATAGCATGAAGGTTACGCCCATTAGGCAAACACCAGATATATTTCATTATCAACCAAGGCGCCGTAAACCCATGGGTTGGATAAGTAAACACCGCCAGTGACCGGGACGGGACAGCCCCCCGCTTTTCCCCTGCTTTTATTTGTACCAGTTGACTGCCAATACCTGTTGTCTCAGCGACCTGCGCGCACCATCGGGCAACAGTATAAGAATTGCCTGTGCCTGTCATGAAAAAGGCAATTAATGATTGGTAAATATAACCGTCCCTCCTTATGATTGCTTTATTTATATGAAAATTCTTTGCAAAAATATAAAAGTCCTGCATTTTTCTATTATTTTACATAATATTTAGATGGCTACTTGCGAAAAAAAAACTTACTTAATCTAACCTTACCCTTTCGCCAGGTGTAGATTACCACCAGACAACCAATTATTGTTGTCAACAACTGATATTGCTTAATTGTTTCAAACGTTGCTAATATATATAGCATTACGACAATCGTGCCTAGAGCGACTATCCCATACATTTTTCTCCAAATATCTGTTTTATTAACCATGGTCTTCTTGGGAAGAAGTAACTTAGACCACTGTATGGGACCAGCCTCCTGGCGCCTACTTAGCATGCCTTGACCGATAACCGGCACTGGCATAGTATCATCCAAGCTATTTCTCTGCATTCGACCACAATGTCGGCAGTACTTCACATTACTAGCAAGTTGCTTTCCACAGAAATCACAATACATGACTATTCCTCTCACCAATTCTTTTTTCTATAGTGTTCCCAAATATTCACTGCATTTTCTCTTCGGCAACGTTTCCTATTTTACTAAATACGCTGAATAAACTATAATGACAATTATAAATTTTTATCAGGAGGCATCGCCATTATGGAACAATTTGAAAAGGTATCTATTGTTAAAAAGGCCAACGTATATTTCGAGGGAAACGTAACCAGTCGTACGGTGATCTTTGCCGATGGTAGCAAAAAGACACTAGGAATCATGCTCCCAGGCGAATATGAATTTGGTACAGCTGCAGCTGAAATTATGGAAATATTGGCAGGTGAATTGACAGTATTGCTGCCAGGACAAACTGACTGGCTTACTTATAAAGCGGGAGATAACTTCCAAGTTCCGGCTGAATCACGTTTCAAACTGAAAGTACTAACAGTAGCAGATTAAGGATTGTACGTGATCTTAACAAGCAGTTTGAATTTGTCAAGAAGATGCGCGAGGACTTTCCACAGTGGAATCCAGTCACTTTCTGACCTGACTGGTAAAACCGCGGTAACCAGCTTGGGTAAAGTGGTTGGCGCAGTAACTGGCGGCATGCTGGTACTCGTGTTGTTAAAACAGGAAGTGAAACAGTTGATTCTGCCGGAAAAGCATTCAACCAGATCGTAGTGTTATGAAAACAGGGGACGGTGGTGCCGTCCTATAAGACAGTTCCTCCGCCCCCTTGTCTTACTCTGATTGTGCTTTTCCAATTACCGAAAACATTATACCGAACCTATCGATAGGTGTGCCGACTTCAGTGGCCTGTCCATTTTTTTAATATGAAGCCCTGCTTTAAACTGAACTTGCATTATCCGTATGATCGCGAAGTTTTGCAATAGAAAATCCTGTATAACCATAGAGTATTGCAAACAAGGGACCTGTGTAGCAGAGTATCGCCCATGGTAGATACTCAAGTGTAGCGACACCTAGCGTTGTTGCCATGAATACCCCTCCGGCCGACCATGGTACCAGTGGAATTACGACTGTACCTGAATCTTCAAGCGTTCTCGAAAGATTTTTTGGGTCTAACCCTCTTTTTGCATAGACATCTTTATACATATCACCCGTGAGAAGGATCGTTATATATGCTGTACCTGCAACAATTGATAAAATGACGGAGGTTAGTACCGTAGTTAAAACTAAATCGCCATCCGATCTAATCCGGCTTTTCAACTTGTTTAAAATGACATCAATAAATCCTGCCTTACTGATTATACCGGCAAACATAAATGCCACAAATATCATTAATGCAGTGGACATCATTGCTGTCATGCCGCCTCTGTTCAACAGCTTCATAACATCTGGAATAACCATTTTGGAATTAAATCCCGCTGTTTTTACAAATGACACATTAAAACCATTTACTCCGGCAGTAAAAACGTCTTGAATCGTAAAAGACTGGATGGTAACAGCTAGGACTGAGGCAACAATGCTTGAAATTACCATAACCGGAATAGTCGGTTTATTCTTTATGGAACCTGCTATGATAATAACAACAGGCAAAAGTAATAAGATATTAAAATGATATATGGTATCTAAAGTACTTAAAATCATTTGCACTTTTTCCGGAGTTGTTCCATTAATTGCATGAAAGCTTTGTCCATATACCAAGAACACAATAACGGCAATTAATGCTCCTGGAATAGTAGTATACAGCATATGTCTAATATGCTCATACAACGTAGTCCCGGCAACTAATGGGGCAAGAACCGTTGTATCCGAAAGGGGAGACAGTTTATCCCCTATGTAAGCACCACAAATAACAGCTCCGGCAGCTGCAGGCAATGGAATGTTTAACCCGGCCGCAACCCCCATGAGCGCCACTCCCATTGTACCGGCAGAACCCCAAGAAGTACCGGTACTCATTGATACGACAGCAGTAACAAAAAATGCCGTTACCAACATATACTGTGGATCAATGATTTTTAATCCATAATATATCATCATTGGAATAGTTCCGGAAATCATCCATGTCCCAATAACTAAACCAACTACAACTAAGATAAATATTGCAGGCATAGTCTTTCCAATTTTTATTCCTACTTCTTCCATCATTTCATCCCAAGATACACCGACACGCATACCCATGAGCGATGCAAAAAGCGCAGAAATAAATAATAACATGACAATACTTAGTCTGAAAACCCCAAATCCTATGCCCAGCAGGAGAAACATAGCAATAAGCGGCAATACTGACTCAAACAGAGTAGGTATCCTTTTCATGCTTAACCTCCCAAACTTTTATATTTTTCATGAAAAACAAGCACAAATATATGCAGATTTTAAAAATAGTTTTCTTCCCTTAGTCAATGGGCACACCTGTTTTTGATACAAAATCAAAATATTTATCCGAAATCCACGCCGTAAAGGGTCCTGGGAGAGATGATCCAACTTTTCTGCCGTCAATCTCAGCGACAGGAGTTATTTCCCCTTGCGTCCCGGTAATAAAAACTTCATCTGCATTATAAAATTCACCAACGGATATATCGCGTTCTACCACTTTACGGTCAGCTTCTTGCGTCATTTTCATCACTAACTCTCTCGTAATTCCCGGCAGAATATAGTTGGTTGTTGGCGTATAAAGCGTATCGTCTTTTACCATAAACATGGTCGTACCAGCTGTTTCGGCAACAAAACCATTAATATCCAGCATGATTGGTTCATCGGCGTTTTGCCTATTACTTTCAATGCAG
>JAGGAA010000267.1 GCA_017889675.1 Bacillota bacterium
CGGGCCTACTTTAAACTGGATGGACACCATATTCAATTTAATATAGTTGATGCCCGGACATTAAAGGATGCCCAAAAAAATCCGGAAAAATATAATAATTTGATTGTACGAGTTGCTGGTTACAGCGATTACTTTAACAATCTTACGAAAGCCTTACAGGATGAAATTATCGAAAGAACAGAGCATACCAGTTTCTAAACCAACTACTGGGTTCTATCCGGAAATTTTCCGGTTGCTCCATTTTGTCTTCAGGAGCCATGCGGTCAAGCGCGAGTGCGTTTGACCACATGGTGTCAGGAGATTAATTCGTGACTGAGAGGTAGAAGGCAAGGGGGGATAGGAAGAACGCATATAATACCGATAACGGATGGTTTTCAAGTTTAAAACCACTAATGAGTTCTATTAAGCGAAGCATCAAAATGCGCACAACTTTAAAAGGAATCATTATACCATTAATCGTCCTATGCAATGATAAGGGGGAATTTTTAATATGGAATATCTTGGGAGTATACTTAATCTCTTAAATGACTATGTTTGGTCATCGGCTATGTTAGTATTTGTTGTTGTATCAGGTGTATATTTTTCCATCAGACTCCGCCTTACCCAAGTCCGTAATATAAAGGATATGGTGAGAAATCTCGTAAGTAACCAAAGCTCAGAAAGCGGCATCTCCACCTTCAATTCATTTTGGACTACCATGGCTGCCCGTGTTGGTGTCGGTAATATCGCCGGTGTGGCAGTGGCTGTTTATCTGGGAGGTCCGGGTACAATCTTCTGGATGTGGGTTACATCTATTTTGCTTGCCGCCATATCATTTGCAGAATGCTCACTGGGACAGTTATATAAAATTCGGGTTGACGGTGAGTACCGCGGCGGTGCATACTATTGTGCAGAAATAGGCTTGGGCTGGAAATGGTTTGCTAAACTGTTTGCTATAGTCACTGTTGTGGGAATGTTGTTCGGTATGCCTGGCATTCAGGCCAATATGATCGGCGAAGGCTTAAATCACAGCTTGGGGATTTCCCCGCTAATGACCGGCGTAGTTGGTGCAATATTTCTGGGCATCATCATCCTCGGTGGTATCAAACGTATCAGCAGCTTTGCTGGAATTCTTGTTCCTATAAAGGTAGGCCTTTTTTTGCTGTTGACGGCAATTGTACTAATTGCTAATTATGATAGAATCCCGACCATGTTTAGTTGGATTTTTGCATCTGCATTTAATCAAGGCTCGGTATTCGGCGGTATGATGGGCAGTGCGATTGCTATGGGTATTAGACGCTCCACCTTCGCATCCGGTGCCGGTATGGGTGAAGAAACTCCGGCTGCGGCTGCGGCTGAGGCGGCACATCCTGCCGGTCAGGGGTTGGCTAATTCCTTCGGTATCTATATGGATATCATAATATGTACCTGTTCAGGACTCATGATTCTGGTTACTGACTGCTTCAATACGGCTTCCGGTTATATCGGTTCCGGTTCTGCCAAAATGGCGGAATTAGCTGCTGCCGGTAAGAACGGTATTGTATTTCCCCAGGAGGCTGTTGGTACACTTATGCCTGGTCTGGGCGAATTCGTTATGGGTGTGGTAGTAGTATTGTTCGCTTTTACGACAATACTCAGCTATTATTATCAAGCTGAAACCGGTATGGCTTATATCTTAGGTAATGCCAACGAGAGTACACGTAAAAATGTTTATTTGGCTATGAAAGTTATAGTACTAATGGTGTATATTTATTTTTCCACTACCACTTCGTCTGTTGCCTGGGCGGCAGCTGATCTGGCATGCGGTATGATGGTATGGCTGAATGTGTTAATGCTGTGGTTTTTGTTCCCGAAGGTCGTTGCTATACTGAATGACTATGAGGAACAACGTAAGGCAGATCAGGTACCTTTCTTTGATCCTGACAAAGTCGGTATTGCGAATGTAGATCTCTGGAAAGAGATTAACAAGGATAAAATCACTGCTGTAAGAGAGAGCGAAAAAGAAAAAATCACTGTTGCAAGATCGGGAAACATTCAGCTAAATAGCTGACACCTTTTGCTGATTAGCATAATGGATGACCGCTATTGAGGAGGCAGAAGAATGGAACAATTTAAAAATGTAACTGTTGTTAAGGCGGCAAATGTGTATTTTGACGGGAAGGTTACTAGCCGTACGGTACTTTTTGCTGATGGCAGTAAGAAGACACTGGGGATCATGCTGCCAGGTGATTACGAATTTGGCACTGATGCGGCCGAAGTAATGGAAATTTTGGCAGGCGAGCTCCAGGTATTGTTGCCAAATCAAAAGGAATGGAGTACTTACAATGGTGGAACCACTTTCCATGTTCCGGCTAATTCACGGTTTAAGGTAAAGGTGTTAACAGTAGCAGATTATTGCTGTTCGTATGGGGAAAGATAGATAAAAATACAATCAGAGGGAACTTTTTCAAGGCTAAAGAAATGGCCTGAACTCCGCAGTACACAGGAGTTCAGGCCATTAATACGTTAAGACATATACGGATATTGATCATTCAAAGTCAAGGAGTTTATTTTCTCGCAACCAGGAACGGATACAATTAAGGAATTTTTTTGCAGCCGGAGAAATGTTTTTTAAGGAGAGCGCCGCTAGTCCCAGGACACGATAGTCACTTTCTTCTAGAGCTATGATGTGAAGGTTGGCAGGTACATTGACTAAAATTAGTTCAGGAAGAATGGTGATTCCTAGGCCCCGCTGGACCATGGCTAAAATAGTTCGCTCTTCCATCAACTCATATTTGACTTGCAGGTTCAATTTATTTTCATTTAAGCGGCGTTTAATAGTATCATCGCTGCCCCATTGCGGCATAATGAAAGATTCATCTTTCATTTGTGCATAGGAGATAGTTTTTTCATGTTGCAGTCGGTGGTTAGGTGGCAAGATAACAAACAGTTTATCTTTTTTTAAAGGAATGAGTTCAAATGGTTTAGAGCTAGGTAAAGATACAAAACCAAAGTCAACAGTACCATCAGATATCCAGTCGTTCATTTCATCATAGCAGCCTAGATAGGTTTTTACTTCAATGTGAGGATACATTTCATTAAATTGTGCTAATATTTCAGGCAGCCATTGCATTGAAACACTGGATAATGTACCTAGTCGCACAGTGCCAGTATCGAATCCCTTAATGGCAGCTATTTCTTGGCGTAAAAGATATTCTTCATGTAAAATTCTTTTTATATGGCTAAGGATGCGTTCTCCATTACTTGTTAAGGTGATACCAGACCGATCTCGCTTAAGTAAAGAAAATCCTAAATCGGCTTCAAGGGTAGAAACTGCATAACTGACGCCTGATTGGGTCAAATTGAGCTTTTCAGCGGCTTTGGTTAGACTGCCAACTTCACTAATGGTATTAAATATTTCATATTTTGAAAGCGACAAACAACCAACTCCTTACATAAGAAGATAAA
>JAGGAA010000268.1 GCA_017889675.1 Bacillota bacterium
CATCCCTGGCAGCGTGACTCGTCAACCGTCGGATACCAGTCAATCAGTTCTCTGGCAGTCGTAAGTTCCCGTTTTTTATGGGGTTTTATTTCATCACTATTCATACATATTTCCCTTTCATCGCAAATTACCAATAACCGCCAACTAATATGCCTAATTAACGATTTTGGCAAAGTTTGTCCATTAAAATACAGCTTTTACCCCTATTACATAATTACGCCCACCACACGGATAACTGGCATAACCGTCATAGTACTTGTCAAAAATATTGTTAATAGTAAGAAATGTCGTATATTCCTTACTTAATTTCCAATTGACATCAGCATCCCATACCCAATAACTTTTCTCGATATAATTGTAGTATTTAGGGTCTGTTCTATCAAATGCCGCTGTCCCTTTAACATCAACACTTACTTTTTCATTCGCGTAGGATACACCAATATTCCAGGTCTTTTTAGGAATATTGGTGTCTTGAGTATAGGCCGCGCTGCCGCTTTTATTTTGGGCATCCACATAGTTAAATCCGACAAATCCTTTTAGTACAGGAGTCAACTGTTTACTTACCTGAAGTTCAATGCCATCGGCTTTTTGCTTATCGACATTTGACGGTATCCAATGTTGGTTGTTTACATTTGTACCAATATCCTTCCAGGTAATGGCATATGACAATTTACGTTTAAAATATGCGACCTTCCCTTCGGTAGTATCATCAAATTTGTGGTTCATACCTACTTCCATACTCCAGCCGGTTTCCGGCTTTAAATCAGGATTGCCATCATAGGTATAGGTCTTCGAACCATAGGTGCTTACCTGATGCGGCCAGTACAAATCATCAAACCGCGGAGCGTGAAATACTTCTCCCCATGATGCGTAATAAGTAGTTCTCTCACTGGCTTTATAATTTGCCGCAACATGTGGAGTCGAACTCTTGCCATATACGCCATTATCATCGTAACGAAAGCCCGGAGTTACACTAAATTTTTCAGCTATATCCCATCTATCTTGAAGGTAAAGCCCCTTTACGGTATTATCCTTATTGCCATAAGATGAACTTTGGATTTCATCCTTACGCCAGTCAATTCCTGAGGATAACGTATGCTTATCACCAAGTTTTGAATTAATTTGGTAATTAAATCCTTTAATTCTTACATCATTATCAGAGCTTTCACTAAACCGGTGAGAAGCATTCTGGTAGACCTTTACTTGGTAATCGGTAGTGGCTGAGGTGCTTTCTCTGTAAGTAATATCCCAATTGTGCTGCCTGATCTTGTCATACTCATCCGCAGCTTCACTTTCATTTTCGTCATTAAAATATTCATAGGATACTGTCAAATCACCGTTGCCCACCTTGTTATCCAGCCTCAGGGTATACGCATTTTGATCAACACCTGTATAATCGACAGTCTTACCACTGCCATCGGTATAATTGCCTAAATGTTTTTTATCAGCACTAAAATACCAACTAAAGTCACCCTCTTTTCCCTGATTTGTCATTGAAAAATTGCGACTATCCCAATTACCGCCAGAAACCTTGACAGTGGTCTGGTTTTTTTCACCCTTTTTGGTAATGATATTAATTACGCCGCCAACAGCATCCGCACCATATAAGGCTGATCTCCCACCTTTTACAATTTCAATACGTTCAATATTTTCTGTACCTACAAGACCTGTCAAGTTAGTAGTTGCCGAGCCAAAGCCACCAATGCCATTCGGCATGTTCATTCGCCGGCCATCAATCAAAACAATGACCTGTTCACTGCCATTGATAAAAGGAGCGCTAATACTGCCTGGATTACCATATGTCCCGATATTCACCCCGGGAGTATGCTTTAATATATCTCCTAAATTGTGATAATTTCCTTTCTCAATTTCTTCACTGGTGATTACTGTCACATTCGCTGCCGTTTCCGATATTTTTGTTGGCACGCGATTAGCTGTAATCACCACCTGATCAAAAGAAAACTGGTCTTGCTCCTCAGCCTGAGCACCCCCTGGAAGCTGGCATAACAACGCGCTTGTCACCATAGCATACAACAAAGCATTGCTTTTTTTAGTCGTTTTCATTTTTTTCATCAATTATTTCTCTCCCTTAATATAATTATCCTTAGATAGCTGTCAAACATAAAAAATACACTTCCAGGACTGACCCAGAAATGTATCGGTGGTACTTTTGGTAGCTTGTTAAAAGAATAACAAGCTACCGCTAAAAATCCCCTTCCCATCACTCGCGGGTTAATCGGTGATTGTCAGACAGGCAGTTCTCCTGACTCTGGATCGTAGTTCACCCAAACCTTCCCAAGACTATCATCTCAGTGGCATACCTTGGGTTTGCTCCCCATTACAGTGGCGGGACCGCGCCGGTTTTTCACCGGTCTTCCCTATTAAGCCTTTTCAGGCACCTGTCTCATCAGTATTCAATTTTTCAATTCAACTAACTATTAGTAGCTATGTCCATGATCCTTGCAATGACCAGCATTGCCATGGCTATGGCAATGTCCCTTGCCGCATCTATGAGCATGTCCGTGCGGTTGGTGGACAATAGCTGACCGGAGATGGGATATATAGATATCTTGAATGTCGACATTTCCACCCAACCCGTGGAAATATATATCCACTTCAAAACCAGCTGCTGATAACTGTGACTTAGCAGAATCCTCTTCATCACCAGCCATGTCATTAATGGCATGATCACCAGCTACCAGCATAAACGGCATCAGGGTAACTTTTTTTACCGGTTTCTGTTTAAGCTTGCTGATAATCCGGCTCAACGAGGGGAATCCTTCCACCGTATAGACAAAGACATTAGTAAGGCCGGCATCTTCGAGTTTTAACTGTAGAGCTGCATAAGCCGCATTAGCCGGGTGCATTCCACCATGGCCCATAAGCACAACGGCTTTGTCTGGCTCAGAGTTAGGCAGTTGCGGCACCAGGGCTTTAATGGCAATTTCATAGTCGTCTGGATGGTTATCCTGCCCCATGCAATACAAGAGCGGACGGCCTAACCGGATTTTTTCAAAAGCTTTTTCCTTGGCATGAGCATAATGGCTAACAATTCTCTTTATCTTGTCATATTCAGCACCAGGTACAATATGCAGTGGTTGAATATATACTTCCCGATACCCTTCGGCCTGAAGACGTTCTAAGGCTTGTCGCTCATTATCAATCTTAATTCCGTCCCGCTCGGCTAACCGTTTAATGACAGTACGGGAAGTAAATGCCCGGCGCACTTCATAGTCAGGAAAAGTTTTACAGATTAGATTCTCAATGCTTTCAATATCCAGCTTTAAGGTTTCCGAATAGGAAGTGCCAAAACTGACAACTACGATGGCTTTATTTTTTGCAGTTTGTTCTTGATTCATAGATTATTTCTCCTCGTTTTCGCATAATAATAAGTAAACCCCTTCCTGATATTCAGGAAGGGGGGCGGGACCGCGCCGGCATTTAACCGGTCTTCCCTATTAAGCCCCGTAGGGCACCTGACTCAACAGTATTCAGTTGTTATTAGTTATATTATATCTAAATAATATAACTTCTTGGTAGGTATTGTCAATCATCTTTAGCATTGAGTGTTGCTATACCATCTGTCAGTATAAAATTTATTACAAAAGACTACGCCAATTATCTTTTTATTAAACATGCCGCTCCATAGGCAACTGTGAACTGCGGATAGTCTAGAACATTAACATCTCGGAAAATTTCATCTTCAATTGCCGCAGCAAGTCCGCCGTTATTGGCAGAGCCACCATCAAGATACAGATCATCTTCAATGTCTTGGTTTCCCAGCATCCCATTTATGCGCCTGGCAATAGATTCATGCAAACCCTTAATGATATTTTCTTTTTTTGTTCCCTTGGCTAACAGAGATACGATCTCGCTTTCCGCAAAAACCGCACAGGTACTGTTGAGGTTGACAGAAGCGTCAGCCTTGTCTGCTAAGGCCGCAAAATCATAGATGGGAGTGTCCAAAATACGCCCTGCCATTTCAAAAAACCTCCCCGTTCCAGCCGCACATTTATCATTCATTTTAAATTCACTAAGTTTTCCGGCAGCAGAAATGCGGATAATTTTTATATCCTGGCCGCCAATATTAATTACCGTGCGTGCCTTTTTATCGCTTAATAAGTACACCCCCCATGCGTTAGCGGAAACCTCATC
>JAGGAA010000269.1 GCA_017889675.1 Bacillota bacterium
AAAAGAATCTTCCTGATTTTTTGAACTGACTCTGCACTGCTCGCTGCCAGCTTTCTGATTTCCTCGGCCACTACACCAAACCCACGTCCTTGCTCGCCTACACGCGCCGCTTCAATAGCAGCGTTTAGCCCTAGTAGATTGGTTTGACTTGATATTTCCTGAATAAAACCTACTACCCTATCTGTTTCCTTAGCCCTTGACACAGAACCAACAACCTGCACCGACAGGCTTTGGCAGGTTGCCGAAATTTCTTCGGCCTGCGCTGATAACTCCTCGGTTGTGCTAGCCAATATGTTAATACTATCGGTAAATGAATTGGCCATTCGTTGTAAGGCTTCTTGACGGTCTATGGTTTCTTGCACTGAAATAGCTCCTACAACCTCACCATACTCGTTAATAATAGGAACCGCCACGGCAATAAATGGTACCCCCCAAAGAGAAGCATCCATTTTCCTGACTATACGGGCCCGATTTTTCATTGCCTGACTAGTAATCATATCTTCGCTCAATGGAGTTTCAATTGACACTTTGAGATCGAGCTTCCGGCCAGGTAGATAGTACACGAATTTTTCCCTGTCAGTTATACTAATGCCGATATCACTCACAAACAAACCTTTGATAATTGATACTAGGCCAACAAGATTGTCAAGGATGTTCATTACCTTTCCTCCGTACTTATTTATATTATCTCCTATTTAGTACAGAGATATGTCCCTATAAAAGGAGCTCCATATTCTTGACTGGTGATTGTAAAGCCGGCCTTTTCTAACAAACCTTCCATTATCCAATCCAAAGTTACATACTCGTCACGAATAGTTTTTTCTGTATCCCTAGCTACTTTCTCGCCTCCGCTAATCTCAATTTGCTTAACAACGTCAGTAAAATACCGTTTATAGTCGTCAACCTTTACTGGTAACACAGCATCTTGTAGACAAAATATCCCACCTGGCTTTAAGGCAGTATATATCCTCTTTAACGCGATAAATTTCCAAAAATCAGGTAAATGGTGCAGGGCAAATTGGGAAATAACTCTATCCAATGATTGCTGCGGTTGCGCAAAGGTTAAAAAACCAGCTTGTTGAAAGGTAATATTACTACAACCTCGCCTTTCTGCTTTCTGCTCGGCGTACTCTATCATGGCCGCAGAGACATCTATCGCCAACACCTGTTTACAGTGACAAGCTAATCCAATGGCCATTTCTCCAGTTCCTGTGCCAATATCTAATACGCTGTCGTCAGACCCCAGTATTAGAGCGTCTTTCATTTTTGCAACTTCCGGCTCTATATTCCTGATTTTCTGCATATAGGAATCATATATCTGGACTTCTCTACTATCAGAGAAGTCCACCCCGGAATGCGACATTTCATTATACAGCCACTTTTCGTCATTCATTATCATCATCACCTCATTAAATGGTTTAGCTTAAGCAGCCCCGTCAGTGGGGCTGCTTTTCCTAATTAGGCTTTGACGTCATTGGGGCTGATCATCTCATCTGAATCTTTTGATCCCCAATAGCCTGCAAGCAGTGACCCGGTGAAATTATGCCATACACTAAAAATAGCGCCAGGAATTGCCGCAATTGGATCAAGATGCGCTACCGCTAAGGCTACTGCCAAACCTGAATTCTCCATACCAATTTCGAAGGCTAATGCTTTTGCTTTTTTGTGAGTCAAACCAAGAGTCCGAGAGGCGCCATAGCCCATACCTAAGCCGATACCATTATGCATAGCTACAGCGATAAAACCAATTGCAGCAACGGTAGCTAGCTTAGCAGCACTCAACGCAACTACGATGGTAATAATGGCGATGATAGGTCGGGTAAAGACCAGTTTGAAGTCATCCAGACTCATGGTAAGACCCATGCCTAGCATAATCAACCCTAGCAAATATGGTATATATGTGCCAAAGGGCTTAAACGGATTAGGGCTGAAGAAGGCAACTGCCGCAAAAACAATGACCCATACCGGAAATAGTTTAGTTATAAATTGAGCTGCTCTTTCTAATTTTTCCATAGAAACTCCTCCTTATTTTAGTACAGCACCAATCTTTGCTGATGTAACAAGTTTGGCATAACGGGCAAGATATCCAGTAGTCACCTTCGGTGCTGGCTTTACCCAAGCTGCTTTACGTTCAGCGAGCTCGTTGTCACTCAACTCTACATTCAGCATCCGCCCTGGGATATCAATTGCAATAATATCGCCGTCCCGAATTAGCCCAATAGGTCCTCCAGCCATTGCTTCCGGAGCAATATGACCGATACATGCGCCCCGGGTCGCGCCGCTGAATCGCCCGTCCGTTAATAATGCTACTTTTAATCCCATACCGGTGATGATTGCAGTTGGATTAAGCATCTCACGCATACCGGGACCGCCTTGCGGACCTTCATACCTAATAATAACCACATCACCATCTTTGATTGTCTTACCGACAATGGCCTCAATAGCCTTGTCCTCAGAATCAAATACTCGTGCCGGGCCTTTTAACACCAGCATATCTTCAGCTACTGCACTTTCTTTTACAACCGCACCGTCCGGAGCCAAGTTCCCTTTAAGAATAGCAATTCCACCTGTCCGGCGATAGGGTTGCTCTACACTCTTAATTACGTCTGAACGTTCAATAACAGCATGCTTTAACCGCTCACTCAGTTCACCAGTCACGGTGGTTACATCAGTATGAATAAGACCAAGTTTCTCCAGTTCCTTCATGACAGCAGAAATGCCGCCGGCTTCGTTGAGATCTTGCATATGATTCGTACCACCAGGGCTCAACTTCGTAATGTAGGGGGTTTTTCCACTTATTGTATCAAACAGTTCAAGAGGCAATTCAATTCCAGCTTCATAGGCAATCGCGGGTAAATGTAGAACAGTGTTTGACGAGCCACCAATGCCCATGTCAACAGTAATCGCGTTGGCAAACGCTTTTTTCGTCATGATATCGCGGGGCTTAAGATCCCTTTCCACCAAGTGAACTATGGTTTCACCCGCTGCTTTAGCTAACATTCGGCGAGCCCCAAAATGAGCCGCCGGTATTGTTCCATTACCAGGTAGGCCCATGCCCAGGGCTTCTGTAAGGCAATTCATGGTATTTGCAGTAAAGAGACCTGCACATGACCCACAGCCTGGACATGCCGATTTTTCCATACAATCAAGCTCATCTGCGGTAATTTTACCTGCTTCATACAATCCGGCTGCCTCAAACATTGTACTAACACTGATGTCAGCCCCTTTGTAACGCCCTGACAGCATCGGACCGCCACTAACGACAATCGATGGAATATTAAGCCGGGCTGCGGCCATCAGCATTCCGGGAACAATTTTATCACAATTGGGAATAAGCACTAGACCGTCAAAACCATGGCCAGTTGCCACAGCTTCAATCGAATCAGCAATCAATTCACGGCTCGGTAGAGGATACTTCATACCGTCATGCCCCATGGCAATACCATCACAGATGCCGATGGACGGAAACTCCACCGGAGTGCCGCCGCCAGCCGAAACGCCAAGTTTCACCGCATCAGCAATATCACGCAGGTGGAAGTGTCCGGGAATTATTTCGTTGAATGAGTTGACAACACCGATTAACGGTTTCTTTAAGTCTTCTGGTGTATACCCCATTGCATAAAATAGAGAACGATGGGCAGTTCGAGTGGAACCTTTTTTGACAATGTCACTACGCATTCTAAATCCTCTCCCTTGAATAGATTTAATTACATGATAATTCTTTCTGTCTGATTATTCATTCAGTAAGTTGTTAAAAGTATTCAATATTATGCTGACAAAAAAACAACACCGACATTTTGTCTGTGTTGTTCGTTTTATTGTTATATTTTTTTAATTTCTTGCGTTTTTCGATACTTCATCGGTGTAGCTCCCATTTTATTTTTAAAACAGGTTGCAAAGTACGCGGCATCATTAAAGCCTACCTTACCAGCTATTTCTGTAATGGATAAATCGCTACTGGCCAGTAACTCACTTGCCTTTAACAATCGCTGTTCCTGGATATAATCAACAATAGATTGCCCAGCTAGATATTTGAAGGTACGACTAAGATGACAGGGACTTACAAAAACAGCTCCGGCAATATCCCGTAAATGAAGCGGCCCGCTTAAATTCACTTCAATATAATCAATCACTGCTTTAACTAAAGTTGGAGTTTTGACAGTCTGCTGAGGGGCATCAGCACAAGCTTCATATTTCTCGGCAGTTTTTTTGATTATCTCCATTACTTCATTTGGCCTTATGGGCTTTAGAATATAATCATCAACTCCGGCCCGAAACGCTGCCCTGGCATACTCAAAATCATTATACGCTGATACGATAACAATAGTAGTCTTAGGATTATCGGCTAAGAGTATCTCCGCTACCTGCAGTCCATCCAAACCAGGCATACGTATATCAAGAAAAACCAGATCAGGCTTAAAATCACGGGCAATTCTCACTGCATCTTTTCCGTTTTCTGCTTCTGCAAAAGCAGAGACCGGCATTTGTTCCTTGTTAATAACTAACTGGATAAAGGTTCTGACCGTGGATTCATCATCTGCCACAAAAACTCTAATATTGCGCATTTTCATTACCACCTATGGGAAAACTCAGCTCAACGGAAGTGCCTTTCTCTGGCTGACTTACAACGCGGAAATCAAATTCATCGTTAAAGTAATACTGCAATCGGCTTTTTACACTATTCAAGCCGATACCCTGTTTTTTCGTCCCCATGGCCTTGGTATCAAAGCCGATACCATTATCCTTGATTCGGCAACAAAGTTTATCTCCTTGCCGTTTTATAGTCACTTTAATCAATCCTGGCTGCGTATTTATCTCAATTCCATGAATAATGGCATTCTCAACTAGCGGTTGCAGCAGCATTCCCGGAATAAATACCTTATCTAACCCTTGTTCAATGTCCAAAATGATGTTTAAGCGTTTGCCAAACCTTGCTTGCTGAATGGTAAGAAAACTATTTAACATTCTCATCTCCTCATACAGCGGAATTAACTGTTCTGTTTTCTGTAATGTAAATCGCAGTAAATCTGAGTTCCTTTATCAGTGAAAGCCGGCTATTGTCCAATTCCTTTTGCCGCAGCGCCGTGCTCGTCATTTCGGCAATACAGTTGGCTATGGCGAAAGTCGCCTCAGCAGCCGCGTACAGCCGACTTTTTGGTTCAGTTCTTATTGCCGAAACGGTGGTCAAGACATCGTTGACCGGCAGTCGATAAACAGCGGCTAAGTCCCGGATTGAATGCCTCATTTGTTCACCGTCCGGTTTAGTCAAGAATACTTCCCCACATTTGATATAACCTTTGACCGACTTTCCGCTCAAAATCGGAATTATAATACTGGCAATGTCATTACAACAAAAAAACAAATGCGGTTTGCCGATATTTTCAATTTCCTGAACTGCTTTTTGGATACGCCGGCGGCAATGGCTACCATCACTGGCATTATGAAGCAGGCCGCAAAATTCGGGGTAATTATCGGTCTTGATGATAAATTC
>JAGGAA010000032.1 GCA_017889675.1 Bacillota bacterium
AATCACGGTGGCCAACAACGGTTTCAGCAGTCGGAATCAGATCATAAATATTGCTAAGTTCAGCAATAAGCTGTGATGCACTCTCGATTTGCTTGGCTGCCGGTTTAGATTTTTCAAAATTCCCGGCAAGGTTAATGCCAACACTGCGCCAGTTAAACCCTTCGGCATGAGCGCCTATCGCCGTCCTTGGCCTACCGCGCTCAATAGTACCGTCTTGTCTAATTACATAATGGTACCCGATACCGGCCCACCCATTACCTAAGTGCCATTGGTGAATTTCTTTTGCGGATACGTCTCGATCCGGATCACCAACGTGGTGAATTACTATCAAGTCGGATGTCGCTCTCTCGGTAAGTGACCTAAATTTCAAGTTTGTTTCTTTAACATTAACCATCTATTTTTACTCCCTTCTCGTCCCGAATTTGGATCAATTTATCCCTCAAAAACTGCGGTATGTGTTCGCCCCAACCTGCGCGGTCAATATTCTCAATTATTGACATGCCCTCCATGACAGCATACGTGACCAGCACTGCCCCGCGTAGTGCATGCCCCAAGCTACCAACGCAATCAATCGTATTCGCCAGTACCACAACAGCCAGGATAATAACTTTGCGCTTGATCCCGTCAAACGCCTTACTGCTGGACAGCGCCCCGTTTTTCCACGCCGCAATCATGCCGGTAATATAATCAGCAGCCATGAGCAATAAAAAATACTGTATTGGCGTATCAATACCACCTACTAGCCATGAAAAAACCGCGCCAAGGGCTGAAAAAACAGTCATGACGCGGAGTTCGGTTTGTGTGTATTCCAATGTTTCACCCCCAAAATCGAATAAAAATAACCGCTCTCAGCGGCATGGTTCTCGCGACATATAATCATCTCCAATAAAAATAGACGCCTATGCGCTTGCCGTAGTTTCAGTAGATTCGGTTACTGTTCCTGTGCTGGTGCTATCTGCCGTAGTAGTCGTGGCCTTATACCGTGGGCATTTACTGTTAGTGCAATACCTGGTTTCCGTGTCATATTTTGACCTGCAAATAATACATCTTGTTGCCATTATCCAATCGTCTCCAATGCTGTAGTGTAGGCAGTCACAGCCGCTTCATATTCAGTATAAACATCCTCCGCTATTGTTGTGCCAAAGAGTTTGTCAGCCATTAGTGCAGCCGAATAATCCTGAGCCAACGCGCTGATTGTTGTTTGGTACTCGCTATCAAGAGCAGTAATCTGTTCATCAGTTGATAATGTTACCGTGACGGTACCGGTGATAATAACTTTGTTAGTCACATCTACAATTCGATTACCGGGATTGTTTATGCAATCTGCGTGTGTTTCCGCGTCAATTTCAATATACGGTTCCGGTATACTGGCGTAGTTGATATCGTCAGGATAAAACCCTTTAATTTCGCCAGATGTTGCGTCATAATTGACTTTTATCATTGTTTATCCCCCTTAATAGCCTATTGCAAACCAATAGAACCCAAACGATGAATTATTACTGTAGACAGTGCTAGTTATGTTACCCCATTGAATTATCAATCCGCTCGGCAATTTCTGATAGCCATTGCTCCCTATGGAACATTTAAAATACTCAGATGCTTTTAATTGTGACGTACCAGATACCAGGAACCAGCCGTCAGTAGTTGCGCAAGCCAGTTCTGCTGTTGCCTGCAAACCAGTCATAGATATACTTGTTACTGGTACAACGCTAAGTCAGTATTAAAACAGGAAGTCAATTGTATTTGTCGAAGTTCCTCTGTTTAAGAGGAGATGATTATATTGGAAAAAGTAATAGCTACAGTAGTGGGTGCTTTGATTGGCTCTTTTTCAGCCGCCAGTCTATCGTATATTTATCATGAGCGAAAAGAAAAGCAACTCTTAATAATCAACTGTCGATTATTACTGGATGAAGTCATTAAACATGCTACGTGGTTGGATAAAGACAGGTTAGTGGACGGAGTAAATATTGTGAAGTTTGCTAATAATATTGATCTTGATTTACGGAATGATTTAAAACACAATTTGCTAGGTATAAAATTTGAGCAATTTGATGTTCTCAGGCAACACTTTAAGAATATGAAAGAACTGAAAACTACCGTAGATAATTTTAATTCGCAAAAATCTCTCTACCCTATCCCTGATGAGTTGTTTATTCCATATAAAGAAACATGTGAAAAAGCTGCTACTGCATTATTCAAGATTTGCCATATACATAAGGAACACTCTTGAAACAGCTTGTTACCTTCTAAATAGCCCAAAATTAACAATTAATCCGACAATAAAGCTAACTATCAACGCTGTAAAAAAATCCATTGCAATATCCGTACTCTCACCCCCTTACCCCGCCCCAGCGGCTTGATTATATTGGATATTGAGTAAACTTTATGTTGGACAGTTATCCTGTTCTCGGCAGCGTTGAGTGGTCTTGACCTTAACCAGTTTGTCGCAATATAGACACTTTGTCTCTATCGCCTTCCAAAAAAATTTGTTCAACGAATACACCATAATAGTTAGCAATCTTCTGAGCCACGCCCAGAGAAGGGACTCGGCGTTTTAATTCAATTTTACCTAACATTTGCGGAGTAATACCAATAGATTCAGCAACTTCCCTTAATGATTTTTCGCCGCGCAAAGACCGCAAATCTAAGCGTTCCAAAGTAATCACCTCACTCTTTAGAGACGTTTTGTTCCCTTATTCTTTTTATTATAAATGAGACACATAGTCTCTGTAAGTATTATTTGAAACTTTTTGTCTCGTTTATTGTTTTGAAACTAATTGTCTCATATACTTAGAGGTAGGTGATGCGCATGAAAGAAAAGTCGTTATTTGCTGAACGATTAACAGATAGGCGGGTTGAACTAAATTACACTCAAGAATCATTTGCTAAACTGGTTGGCATGTCTAGAGCCAGGTATGCCAATTACGAACAATCACGCCGCGAACCCGATCTTGAAATCGCCAAATTATTTGCCAAACACTTAAAAACGACTACTGACTATTTAATAGGGAATGATGATCCTACAAGTGTATTCAAGGTAAAAGAACCAAAAATGCCCAAGGACCTAAAAAAAATCCTTGAGCAACAAGAAATTATGTTTTCGGGAACTCCCCTTGACGAAGAGGACAAGCAGGAAATCCTTGATATTATCCAGTACCATCTTTACAAGCGAGCTAAAGAACTTAATAAGCGTAAACCAAAAGGAGATGTTACTGGTGAATGAAGAACGGTTCGACCGCCTTGAAAAAATAATGGAACAACTCGTCACTATGGTTGGTAATAATAACTCTTCCATTGAAGAATTACGCCAAGACAATAAAGAAATTAAGCAGCATCTTGATCGCCTAGAAACTAAAATTGATGCCGGATTTAAAAATACTAAAGAGGCTAACGATGCTCTCCTTGAACTAATCGAAAAAACATATCGTGAAGCCGAACCTTTGCCTCGCGTTGAGGCTAAGCTTGATATTCTGGCTAAACGACTTTTCGAAAATGAAGCAGAGATTTCACTACTTAAACGCGCTAAGTGATATAACAACACTCTAGCGCGTTTTTATTTGTCGTTTTTTGGCGAACGTTAGTTTCGAAACCGGAGGCCATACATGCGCATAAAACAACGGGCAACCAATTTAGCAAAAAAGTATCACACTCGCAGCCCTTATGAACTAGCTTCCTATTTGAATATTGAAGTAGTCTTTAGACCTATGAAACGCACTCACGGCTTTTGTGATCGAATTTTAAAAAGAAGGTTTATTGTAATAAACAGTAATTTGCCAGATCACTTGCAAAAGCAAACTTGTGCTCATGAGCTTGGTCATATCGTTCTACACAAAGGTTGGGGATATTTATCCCAAGGATACCCCTTCAACATCCGCTTGAGCCCTGAAAACATGGCTACCATATTACAATTAGGTCATTACATATAAAGATCCTATGACTCTAAGCGATATTGGGATAAACTTTACTCCTCAATCGTTAGTGTACGTAAAAAACTGATAATCGTTACGAGCGGGTAATTCCGCTTTTTTTCTTAGCCTCTTTTAAGAACAAACGTTTCATATCTCAATTGGGGCAGGTTGTGTTTTTGTACTGATACTATATATTGGAGGTATAAGTGTCTTCTTTTTCTTTGACGATGACAACCAGAAAGGGGCTATACCCAAGATGAATAATAACAATATTTCCCCAGATTCAAATACAGGTGGTAACGCAACAGAACAACTCCCAAATGAGTTAAATGATATCATTTTATATCAAGGTGCTAATGGCAATGTGAGAGTAGAAATATACACTTTCAAGATGAAACTTTTTGGCTAAATCAAAAAAGGATCTCTGAATTATTTGGTAAAGATATTCGTACTATTAGTGAGCATCTTAATAATATTTATACTGAAGGAGAATTAACCAAAGAAGCAACTATCCGGAAATTCCGGATAGTTCAAAAAGAAGGTAATCGAGACGTTACACGAGATGTTGATTTCTATAATCTTGATGCCGTTATTGCTGTTGGATATCGGGTAAATAGTCGAGAAGCTACTCAGTTTCGAATTTGGTCAACCCAAGTTTTAAAAGAATTTATCATCAAAGGCTTTGTCTTGGATGATGAACGATTGAAGCAAGGAAAACGATTTGGTAAAGACTACTTTGATGAGCTCTTAGAACGCATTCGTGAAATTCGGGCTTCTGAGAGACGATTCTATGAAAAGATCACCGATATTTATGCGCAGTGCAGTATTGATTACAGCCCAAAATCAGATCTGACAATTCGATTTTACCAAACCGTACAAAATAAGTTACATTGGGCAATTACTGGAAAGACCGTTGCTGAAATTATTGCCGATCGGGCAAATTCAAATATAGACCATATGGGTCTACAAACATGGAAGAATGCCCCTGATGGGAAAATTCTACAATCCGATACTGTTGTTGCCAAAAATTATTTGCAACAAACAGAAATTAAAGAGCGCTAGAGCGAATTGTCAGTATGTATCTTGATTATGCCGAAAATCAAGCTGCACGGCAAATCCCTATGAAAATGCAAGACTGGATACAAAAATTAGATGCTTTTTTACAGTTTAATGAATACCAAGTTTTACAAAACGCCGGAAAAATATCACATCAATTAGCTATTGAATCTGCAAAAAGTGAATATCAAAAGTTCCGAGTAATTCAAGACCGAGCTTTTATATCTGACTTTGATAAGGAAATAAAAAAAATAACACAAAAGAGCAGGAAGTAAATAATTATGATTAAGGTAGCTGCGTATCTTCGTGTTTCAACAGAAGAACAAGCTGAACAAAATATTTCACTCCCATTGCAGCAATCCAGACTGCTAGCCTACTGCGAATCCCGGCAATGGGATTTATTTGACTTCTACATTGACGATGGTTACTCAGGTAAAGATTTATCCCGCCCCGACATGACACGGCTTATAAACGATGCCAAAAGTAATAAGTTTGATATGGTTCTGGTAGTAAAGCTTGACCGGCTGTCCCGCCGCCAGCAGCATGTAATGTATCTTATTGAGGATATTCTCATGCCTAGAAAGATTGGATTTTCTTCAGTAACTGAGAATTTCGATACTACTACACCGATGGGCCGTGCTATGTTGGGTATTATGGCCGCCTTTGCCCAGCTAGAACGAGAAACCATTGTTGAACGGGTTACGGATGCAAAAAAGGAAGCAGCCAAGCAAGGCCGCTTTATGGGTGGTACATCTCCCTACGGCTATTCCCATGATGCCGCAACCAAATCACTTAAAGTTGACCCGCTTCAGGCAGATATAGTCCGCTTTATTTACGACGAATATCTGAAGGGGCAAGCTGGTTACCAAGGTATTGCCGATATGCTGCAGGCTAGGAAAGTCCCGCCCCACACAGCAAAGGAATGGCACCGAACTTCTATTAGCGTCATTCTATCCAGTCCCTTTTATATTGGCATGATCCCGCATAAAGGATTGATGCACCCTGGAAAACATGATCCAATTATTGAAATAGAAAAATGGGAAGAAGTTCAGAGGCTAAAACAATCGCGTGGCGGACCAAGGCCACTACCGAAAAATAGCGGGTTGCTCCAGGGAATTGTATACTGCGGTGAATGTGGCGCCAGGATGCGGTACAAGCTGGTTAATCAGAAATCAGGCACGGCAAGCCGCTACTATGCCTGTTACTCACAGGAAGGTTCACCTAGATATATGGTCAAGGACATCAATTGCAAACCTGGCTATAAGTTTATTGAGGATATTGATAACAAGGTAATAGACAATCTTATCCGGATTAGCGTTGATGAAGATTACTATGAGGAGATTGCCAAAGATATATTTAAAGAAGTGGATACTAGTGATTTAGAGGATGCTTTAATCAAAGCAAAACGGGAACACGGTGGCATCAAAGGCCGGATCGATCGCTGGGCTGCCGCCTTTGAAAGTCAGGCTATAGAAATTAATGAATATACCGAACGAACCAAGGAATTAAAAGACCGGCGCTATTTCCTTGAATCGGAAATCCAATCGCTGGAGGAACGAATCAAAGCACAAAGCAGTAAATCGACATCGAGAATTGACCTTCTAGAAAGCCTTAAAAATTTCAAACATATTTGGGAAATCACCTCTGAAGAAGAGCATAAATCCATTATTGCCGGCCTAATAAAGCGGGTTAATGTCTTTGCTGACGGGCATGTAGATATTGAATTTGAAGACTAATTTTTAATGTCAACACGTACACAGTGCTTTAGCTCCATCTGTCGGCATGCTATACCGCTGGTTCAAATACCGAAGCGAGGCACCCAGTTCGCCATCAGGACCGCCATATTGGGTTATTACCATTTTTGCGAATTTTACGTCCGGGCAAG
Organism: Bacillota bacterium; assembly: GCA_017889675.1. GTDB lineage: Bacteria > Bacillota > Negativicutes > Sporomusales > Sporomusaceae > Sporomusa. The sequence continues at coordinate 6,850 of JAGGAA010000032.1, forward strand.
TGACACGCACAGGATGCTCGAGTTTTTTTTCATATAACCACATATCTACCGCTCCTTTATCAAAGCTTTATAGTTCCCATGGCCAAGGTCCCTGGGCCCATTGCCAAGGCTCGCCGGACATACCGCCAAAACCAAAGTTTATGAGCGGTCCGTATTCGCGTTCATACTTTTCTTTCAATTTTTTCAGCACTTCTACTGCACAATTAAAATCGTTAAGTGCATCTTGGTCGCAAGGATGGGTGTCAAGATACAGATTAAGTTCAATTGCTACAAATTCCATCTCTTGCACCTTTTTAAGTAACATCATTTGCTTTTCATATTTCACTTATTTACACCTCCAAGCCAATCTATTTAGGAATTTTATAGACACCCCAGAGTTCCGGAAACAACGTTCCTTTCATAAGCGCCTCAGGTGGAGTAAACGCCTTTTCATAGGTTTGCCAAGGTACATACGAATGGGCTAACTGGATACATTCAGGAAAATTATTGCACATATCTTTATTCATACCTTCCATACTCCCCATACAGCATGATTTTTTAGAAACCATCTCCTCCATATCGTCCATATCTTCTTCCATATCACACATATCATCCATATCATGAAGTTCCTCTTGCATTTTCATGACATTATTTTTGCCGAGTTTACTATACATTTGATGTCTGGTTTTTTTTCTCACAACGAAGCCTCCTCTCATTGACTTAGTGTATTTTATGTGAATACCATAGTAAATGTCACCCTACTGGCATAAAAAAAATTCGATAGGCGAAAGCCTATCGAAGCAAGTAACGAAATAACTATTACGATACAGGCATAATTAAAAAAGCAATAATATACAGCGCCAAGCCTGCCCCGCGATACAACACTGACAATGCCCAGGCCAGGCGGATTAAAGTGACATCCATTCCGGTATAGGTACTAAAACCAGCACATACTCCAAAGACCATGCCATGTGGCTGATCGAGGGCTAAATGCCGATGAAATTCAGCCATATCAGGTGTCCCGGCTCCCTGAATAAACTGCCAAATTGTCAAACCACTAAAAAGGTATGCGCCTGCCCGAATAAGCCACAGCATAAGCAAAGGCCTCCCTTGAGGAACTTGGTTTTTACGCCAACATCCCGAATAATTACTAACCAACAAGTTCATTAGTAATTATTACCGTAATAAGAGGCCTTTAAACATATACCCTTATGCGTCGCTTGGACGAGGCGGCCTTTTCACCAACTTAAGCCTTGGACGATCGGCACCAAAGCATCTAGCCCCTGGTTTAAAAACTTTTGACGTCATGCGCCGGCCAACACTAATCAGCAGTCCGATAGCTGCGCAATTGACAATAAGCGATGTGCCGCCAAAGCTAATGAACGGCAACGGCACACCTGTTACTGGAATTACTCCTGAAACCATGGCAATGTTGCCGACAGCCTGGCCGACTACCAAGGCAGTTATACCTGTCGCCAACATAAAACCATAACCGTCGGCTGCCCGGCTGGCAATCTGGATACCATACCAGGCCAGAGCACCAAGTAATACCAGTACTAGCATTACCCCGACGAAGCCCATTTCCTGACACAATACGGCAAAAGCAAAATCGGTATGCGCTTCCGGTAAATAGTTAAATTTGCTGGCTCCCATCCCCAGACCTGAACCAAATAAGCCACCCGAACCAATCGCCAGCAGTGACTGCACAGTCTGATAACCAGTTGTCTGTTGATACGCCCAAGGGTCAAGCCAAGCCCAAATCCGTTCAGCTCGGTATGATGCCGCATAGACTAAATATACGATCATAGCAGCTGCACTCATTCCCAGATAGTACCGTTCCTGGCGTGGTATACCTGCTAACACATATAACACCAGGCATAAACCCACAATGACTGCCGCGGTCCCCATGTCTGGTTGTTTAAGTACTAGAACACCCATTACCAGTGCTACGCCGAGTGGCAGCGAGGATAACGTTATTTTTCGCCCTCGATCAAGTCGGGCCCCTAAATAAGCCGCCGTAGTCATAATGGCTGTAAGCTTGGCAATTTCAGAGGGCTGAAATTTAAAACCGGCTAGACTAAGCCATCGTCTGGCACCATTAGCATCCACCCCGGCAACATGAACGGCCAAAAGTAGCCCAATTGTCGTTATTATTGCCAACAGCAGCCACCCCCCCTGCAGGCGGCGATAATCAATAGCAGCAGCTGCTACCATAACAACAAAGCCTATTGCAAATGAAATTAAGTGCCTTGTTATAAAAAAGTAACCATCCTTAAATAGCTGTCCCCCCAGCACAAAGCTGGCGCTAAAAATATTCACCGTGCCAATCAAAAATAAAATTCCGGCAATAAAAAATACGGCTTCTGCCGGACTAACCCACAGCTTGGGGAAGCTTCTGACCTTCCTCTCACTCACAAGCTGACACTCCTTCCAAAAACATGTTAACAAACTGGCAGTAAACCCAATAGTATATAGTGAATGACTTACAAAGCTACAAGACTTGGGTAAAAGAGGTGATCGCATGGGGTAAAATCATATAAAATAGTAGCTGTAGATGCAGCTACCTCTGCCATACTTATTGTCGACGGGCCTAGCGGTGAAATTCTCCATGAATTACGTTTCTCGTCTGAGCTAACACCTACTGAGCTTGCCGTTACCCCGGATTATACCAAGGTCTATCTGCCTTGCGCAGCTACAACTGGTGAAAATAGTATATTGGCAGTCAATTTAATTAGCTTGTCTCTTTATTGCCTGCCGATAACCATTCCCTACCCGGCTCAGTTTATCTTGCCGAAAACTGCCACTCTCATTGCGTATCTTGCCGAGCCATGCGGTAACTTACACCGACTAGACCTAACAACCATGTCGCTAGAGTTACTGGGCGCACCAGCTGTTAAAGCCAGTTGCGTAGGTTTAGCCGCTGATGCTGATGCCATCTATACGGCGTGGGAACACCAGGCGGGCGGCACCATCATGGGACTAGGAACTGACGGTACGATTACCTGGCAGTATGATATCGCCGGTATTCCTACCAATATCATTTTAGCAGAAAACCGCCTAATTGTACCTTTTACGAACACAGCCTTTACCAGCGAAGGAGTTGCTTTATTTGATCTAAGTAAAAAATGCCCCTCTCCCGCCGTCGTCACCATCCAATGTCCCAGTTGTCCCAGCGGTCTGGCAGCCTACCCCTGTCATGCCGCTCTTGCCGCCGACAACAAAACAGCCTATATTGTCAATGAGGATGGTGCCTCTGTCTTTGTCATTGATTTGGAAACTGCCCAAGTGATTGATCGGTTAACCATTGGACGTTCGCTATCCCGACTGTACTTACTTCCTGACAATCACTCAGCCATTGGCACCAGCAATCTGTTTGCCGACTTAAGCCTACTTGATTTAACTGACGGATCATTACTTGCGGTCACCAATACCAAGCGGCAATTACTATCTACCATTGCTATCCTGCCATACGTTCACTGCCAGGAGTATAATCAAGTTCGATATTATCAATCGTTTCCTCAGCCTTAGGCTCACGTCCAGGCCCCAGGAATTCGTCCGGTTCCAACATCTCATCAGAAAACTCTGCTGCCACCGCTGTATCAATAATACTAGGATACTTATGTTTGAAAGCCAGCACATCCTTTTCCACCTTGATTACGCCCTTTTCCATCATCGACAGCACTAACAAAAAATGATCGGCTTCCCGGCGAACATGGTCTGCCAGTACAGCGGGAATGGTACTCAACATTCTGTTTTGAACAATCATCTCATGAATTGCCTGTTTAAAATCCCGTAGCCGCACGGTCGCGCCCCGACTATCTTGTAGGAACCGGTCGAAAGCAGGTAATTCCATGGGCTTATGCGCAAGGAAACTCACATAGTCACGCGCTTGCATAGATAAATTATCGAACTCAGCTTGATAGCCGGTAACAACATCCAGCAGGCTGACAGCTGCTTATATCGAAGAAATTCCTTAAGAGAATCGATACTCTCTGCAATTAGCTCAGCAAATTTTTTCTCGCTTGTAAGCTTATCGGCTCGCACTCGCAAAGCCTTAAATTCACGTTCAAAAGTAGCCGCTTCTTCGATCAAATCAGGCTTATCAAATGGTAAACCGGTCTTAATGAACAGCGCATGCTCTTCCATGATATGCAGCCAAAACTTGACCTCTTCCATATCAAGCGGCGGCACGGGCCGGACATTGCCTGTACCAGGTGAATGACGCGACATCACAACACACTCCCATACAAAAAAGGATTTTATTTTATTGTATGCGCGCGTAACCGGTAAGTGACATTAAAAATTTACTTCACAACGGCAAATTGGTTGTCCCAGAGCACTGAATTTAGTCTCATATTCTGTCATAACATTACCGTCAAACCCGCTCTTCCTCAGGTCATAGGTAATACCATTGATTTCGAGGCCAAATTCACTAAACTGCTCTAACGAAAATTCAAATAGCGGACGGTTATCAGTCTTAAACCATAATTGTCCACCCGGCTTTAACAAAATGCGGTATTTCTTCAAAAACTCAATATGGGTGAGCCGCCGTTTAGCATGACGGTTTTTAGGCCAGGGATCGCAAAAATTAATATACAGCCGCTCAATTTCCCCTCGTGAAAAAATCGTCAGAATGTCATTTACATCAAATACTAGCAGCTGGACATTGGACAACTCCAGTTCGCGAAGCTTTTGGGCAGCAGAATACACGATCTCCTCTTTGGCCTCGATCCCGATAAAATTGATCAACCCTCGCTGCTGCTCGGCCATTCCGGTAATGAACCGCCCTTTGCCGGTACCAAGTTCAACATGCAGTGGCAATTCGTTTCCAAACATATCCTGCCATTTTCCCGCTAATCCTTCTCCTGGGTTCTGTACTACTATATCACTAAAGCCTTTCAGCGCCTCAGCTACCCATGGCTTTTTACGCAGTCGCAACCATTCTCCTCCTCTACTCTTTATCCAACCCGTATTTTTTCAAGTACCGATACAGGGTCACCCGGCTGACATCCAGCATATTTGCCAAGCGGCTGATATTGCCACCGGCAGCTTTCCAAGCCTCAATAAAGGCTGCTTTATCCTCTTTCCAGGCCTTACTCAACCCTTGCTCACCAGGCATAACAATATCAACACAGGTAATGGTCGTGCCAGCGGTACGGAAAAAGGCCTGTTCAACAACTCCCTGAAGCTGTTTGATATTACCTGGCCAGTCATAGCCCATAATGAGCTCGGCGGCCGCTGGTTCTAAGTGCTTGGGTGGCAAATTATGCAGCGTGGCCAATTCTTCAATAATATGGGTAGCCAAACTAGGCAAATCGTCGCGACGGGCTCTTAGTGAAGGTACCCGCACAACGGCGCGGGAAATGATATCATAAAGTCTGGCAGAAAATACGCCTTTTTCTACAAGCCGTTTCAAATCCGTATCGCAAGCGGCAATAACCCGGACGTCAATCGGTCGGCTGACATTCTCGCCAGATCGCGATAATTGTCTGGTTTCCAGAGCTTCTGCCAATTTCTCCTGAAGCACAGCTGAGAATTTCTCAACCTCATCTAGAAATAGTGTGCCACCGCTGGCCAATTCCAGTTTACCTGGGCGACCTTCGGCTTCACTGCCGCCCCGGCCAAATAATTCGAATTCCAGTACCTCTGGCGGCAAATCACCACCTTTGACCGCAATCAATGGTCCGGCAGCACGTGAACTCGCCTGGTGAATACCATGCGCCAAACGCTGCTTGCCTGTCCCGGGTTCCCCCTGCAGCAACAGGTGATAATCGTGTCTTGCCGTACGGCTGGCTTTATCCTGCATGGTAGCAAAGACATTACTGGTTCCTACCATACTGGACAGGCTGTAGCGAGCTGTATAACCTGCCGTATGAGCAACCAAAGTACGTAAATCCTCTATCGGCAAAGATACGGCTACAATACTTTCTATATCATCGTCATCCCCGGAAATCGGTACCACTGTGGTAATATCCTCGTAGGTTTTGCGCGGTGTTATCCAAGTTACTTCACGATTATATGATGGCACACCCAAAAAGCCTTTATACAGCGGTGTGTGCCGATAATTTAACAAGACATTGCTGAGATTAGGACCTTCCTCTTTTTCTTCACTGCCTGGGGGAACAATGCCTGAAAGTCGGCTATTCCCTAGCTTGTTAGCATAAGCCACTTCGCCCCCAGGTAGAATATGATATACCGCTAGCGGTACAGCATCAAGGATGGTATGTTTGGCAGTAAGGCTGGCCATTAACCTAAGATGCTGCTCCATGGCATATTTAATACTAAGTACCAAAGCGACCACGGCGCTGTAAGGCAGCTCATTTTGCTGAACAGACACCACTGTCACAATATATTTTACTTGGTTATCCACGATAATCGGAGCCGAACAGGCATCCCCGCTTTGGCAGTCTTTGATCCACATCTCAGGGCCAAACATCAAAAAAGGAACTTTATGCCTGTGGGCAATACTTACACTAGAGGTACCGACATCCTCTTCCCGCATCCGGGCTCCTTCTAACTCGCCTGCCGTTTTCTGGTAAAACGGCATGGCATAATTTTTCAGCACATATACATCCTGATCATACAACAGCATGCTCAGATTATAGGTAGTAAAATGCTCCTTAATCTCTTCATATAGCCCATCCAGAAAGCCAATAGCCGAGCAATATTTTTCCCGGTGCTCAGCAAGCTCTTGTGCCGATAATTTTTCATTAAGACAAAAGCTCTCTGTACCAACGCCCAGGCTCTGGCTGCGTAACCATGATTCAGCTATCCAAGGGTGGACATTCGGGTCCAGGCTGCCTTCGGTAACAAATTTATTATAATACATTTCTAATTTCGCTTTATTACGACGCTCGCGAATCATACTTACCTCCCACTGTTTCCTAAGAATACTATCACAACTATCAGGGGATTTTATTCCAACTGGGGTCATCACCGGCTGGATAAGCGAAGGCGGGGTTTTATCCCCCGCCTCTGCTGCAACGTTAGGTACGATACGTGTTAATATCTACGCTAAAATGTTGAATAACCGTCTTAAACTGAGTAATCTTACCCATCATATCATGTAATTTCTCATTATAGATATGTACCGAAGCACTAACCTCTTCACTGGCGGCAGAGTTTTCTTCCGAAATGGCTGCCAATGATTCAATTTTTCCATATACCGCATTGAGACCGGTCATTTCCCGTTCTAACTTAGTAATCATATCTACAATATTTTCAGCTACCAAATGAATGTTGTCTACATGGCGGGTATTACCAATAACCACCTCATTCATTTGATGACTCTCAGCAGCCAGGATATCAAATTCAGCTTCAATCATTTGCACAACACTGTCAATAATATCCATAAGTATTTTTAAGTCGCTTGATATACTTTCCGAATGATGCTGCGATTGTTCTGCCAGCTTACGAACCTCTTCGGCCACTACGGCGAAACCGCGGCCCTGTTCACCTGCACGGGCAGCCTCAATAGCAGCATTAAGCGCCAATAAGTTAGTCTGCCCAGCAATAGCAGCCACCATTCCGGTAATTTCGTTGATTTTGGTCGCCTGATTTTGCAGATGTCCGGCCGAAGATTTAACCTCAGAAAACTTTTCCAGACTATGCTCCAGCTTATTGCTGGATACCTGTACTTCGGCAAAACCTTTATTAATTTCATCTACCGCCGCTTCCAGACGCTCTTTATTCTGACTTTGCTCAGTTACTACTGTCCGCAACGTTTCCAGATTACCGTTCAAGATACCTACGGCCGTTTCGGTTTCCATAGCCTGATTGGTAGCAGCAGTGGCCACATCATTCACAACTCCTGATATCTCATCTGAGGTATCCTGCATACGCGAAGCCAAGCTATTAAAGTCATCACCATAGTTATTCATCTCATCGGTTATCCCTTTAAATCCGATGAATTCGCGTTTAACCCGCAGCTTGTACTCTGCCAACATATTCATGATGTCTTCAAACTCGTCGCCAGATTCCA
>JAGGAA010000270.1 GCA_017889675.1 Bacillota bacterium
CAGTAAATTGGTTACTGTAGAGGAGCTGGTGAATGTTACAAGATCGATATCTCCTGCTTTTAGCTTTTCCGATAGAATCTTACCATCCGTATCCCCAGTAAGAGTGCAATAGACAGGAACGACATTTACCCTTGCTCCCATTTCTCCTAATTTTTCCGGTAAAAGATCTCTTGCTACCAACGCTCTCGGAATAAGCACTGACATACCTGGCTGAATCCTGCCAGTCATCGCAGCAACAATACCTTCAGCTCTAAATTCCAAAGGAACAATGTCTGCTAAAATTCCATAATCTTTTAGCCTTGCTGCTGTTTGCGCACCAATGGCAGCAACTTGAATGCCACCTAAAGCCCGACTATCTTTCCTCATGCTATGTAAACGCTTAAAGAAATATTCAACACCATTAACGCTGGTAAAAATCAGCCAATCATACGTCGTTAATTTTTCAATTGCTTCATCCAGTTCAGCATAGCTCTCTGGCGGGACCAGTTTGATGGCTGGTGCTTCTATACATTGAGCTCCCAAAGCTTCTAATTGACCTGTTAAGACACTGGCCTGTTCTCTTGCACGAGTGACCAATGCAGTTTTCCCAAACAGCAAACGCTGATCAAACCAGCCCAACTGTTCACGCAATTTTACAACTTCGCCGACAATAAAAATAGCTGGCGGCTTGATTCCTGCTTTTGCCACATCCTCAGCAGCGTTCCCTACCGTCGTGACTAAAACCCGCTGCTCAGGTTTCGTTCCCCAGCGAATCACTGCAGCTGGTGTATTTGCCGAGCGGCCATGCTCAATCAGTTTGGATGTAATATGAGGCAGATTTTCTACCCCCATTAAAAATACTAAGGTATCTACCCCAGTAGATATATGTGACCACTTAATCGTTGATTCCGGCTTAGTAGGATCTTCATGTCCAGTGATTACCGCAAATGAAGTCGCAATCCCTCGATGGGTGACAGGAATGCCAGCATAAGCAGGTACTGAAATGGCTGAGGTTATCCCAGGTACAATTTCAAAAGAAATATGATTTTCTACTAAGGTTAGTGCTTCTTCACCGCCCCGCCCAAAGACGAAAGGATCTCCGCCTTTCAGTCGCACTACATTTTTACCCTCTTTTGCTTTATCCACCAGCAGCTGGTTAATATCTTCCTGACGCATCGTATGATCACTAGAAGCCTTGCCTACATAAATAAGCTCTGCATCTTCTCTAGCTGTCGACAACAATCGATCATCTGCTAATCGATCATATACAATCGTATCTGCTTGCTGTATATATTCGAGGGCTTTCACACTGATGAGCTTATAGTCCCCCGGACCTGCTCCTACTAAATAAACAATTCCTTGCCTCATTATTTTCTCCTCCTGTTAGAACGTAATTTATATTCTAGATGATAGCAAAGAACATATTGCGTTCTTTTTGAACCATTAATGATTTACTTCTAGTTCTTGCAGAATCTCTCGTCCACCCTCGCCGAGCATCCGTTGTGCTAAATCACGACCAAGCTTCTTGCCATCCTGAGGACTCCCACTAATGGTTTGTCGAATCTGACGCGCTCCATCCACTGACAAGATAGCCGCTTCTAACGTTAATACCTCTTGTTCTATTCTCCCGAACACACCAATAGGAATCTGGCAGCCGCCTTCTACTTCAGCCAAATACGCCCGTTCTGCTTCTACAGCCCAGCGAGTCTCCTGATGATTTAAAAAAGCAAGCATCTTTAATACTTCTGCATCATTACTGCGCGCCTCAATAGCCAAAGCCCCTTGTCCCACTGCTGGCAAACAAATATCCTGGGGCAATACTTGAGTAATTTTCTCTTGCCAGCCCAAACGTTTTAAACCAGCAACGGCTAAGATAATCCCATCGAACTCGCCATTCTCTAATTTTTTTAGCCTGGTATCCAGGTTGCCCCGCAGATCACCAATCTTAAGATCTGACCGATATTTAAGCAGCTGTGCCTTTCGCCTTAAACTTGACGTCCCGACCCTGGCGCCTTTTGGCAACTTGTCAACGGTACCATAGTTAGGGCTAATAAAAGCATCCCCAGCATCCACACGCTCAGTAATAGCAGCCAGCAGCAATCCCTCTGGCAGCTCGGTTGGCATATCCTTTAAGCTGTGCACGGCCAAATCAATTTGCCCATTTAGCATTGCCGTTTCTAATTCTTTGGTAAATAAACCCTTACCGCCAATTTTAGCCAAAGGTACATCTAAAATTTTATCACCTGTAGTTACAATATGAAGTAGCTCTACATCCACATCAGGATACTGAGCTCTTATACAGTCAGCAATATGATTTGCCTGCCATAGAGCCAGTTTACTGCCCCGCGTACCGATAGTAATTTTTTTTCTTTTCACGATGTCTGCCCTCTCCTATTGTATCAAGTTTAAACAAATCCAGTATTGCATCTAAATAGAACTGTTCTTTATGTGTACAGGCTCCCTCATTAATGCAAACCATAGGATCTCTTAACATTTTACGTATAATCATCTTCGACATGTTTTCCACGGCCTTACGTTCATCTGCTGTAATATCAGGCAATTTTGTCAGCGCTCTCTTCAACTCCCGCTGACGAATTTTTTCTGCCTTATCAGTCAAACGTGCCATAACAGGACGAAGTGATAAATAACGGAATTTAATCATCAATTCCTCTAACTCTTTTTTAATAATTTCTTCAGCCAATTCAGCTTCCTGTTCCCTTAAACGAACATTGGACTCCACAACCGCTTCCAAATCATCAATGTTATATAAACGTACTCCCGCAATAGCAGATACCTCAGGCTCCACATCCCGGGGTACAGCAATGTCAATAATAATAATAGGACGTCCTTGACGCTTGGGCATTAAATGAGCCACATCCCAGGCACGTATAACGTAATGAGGAGCACCAGTAGAAGTAATAATAATATCAGCATCCACAGCACTTTTCATAAAACTTTCAAAGGGTACGGCTACTCCGCGAAATTGTTCAGCCAACTCTACCGCTCTTTCGTATTTACGATTGGAAACAATTACCGTTTTAACACCATTTCCTACTAAATGCTTTGCTGTAAGTTCACCCATTTGTCCCGCCCCTAGCAATAGCACATTGGAAGCAGATAAATTACCAAATACGTTCTTAGCTAACTCTACAGCAGCATAGCTGACAGATACTGCACTATGGGCGATTCGGGTTTCACTGCGAACCTTCTTCCCCACAGCAATGGCTCTGTTAAATAACGTATTGAGTACTGTACTTGTAGTGCCAACGTCCCTAGCTACTGAATAAGCCTTTTTTACCTGACTTAAAATTTGACCTTCCCCTATAATAAGAGAATCAAGACTTGCCGATACCCGGAATAAATGTTCAATACAATCTTCTTCCACATAAAAAAAG
>JAGGAA010000271.1 GCA_017889675.1 Bacillota bacterium
AACCTATCCCAACGCATCAATAAATGCACGAACGACCTCAGAATCAAACGCCATACCTGACAGACTTAAGAGTTCGCCGACGGCTTCATCCTTAGTCTTGACCCAGTTCTGCGTACATGGATTAATAAACCGGTCATAGTGATTGGCCACGGCAATAATCCGCGCACCAAGCGGGATATTCACACCTTTTAGCCGTTTAGGGTAGCCTGTGCCGTCAAACCGTTCATGGTGGAAACGGATATACGGAATAAGCTCCTGACAGGAGGGGATATTTTCCAACATGTAACTGCCAGCATTGCAGTGACTTTTGAACACACTCATCTCACGAGTGGACAAATAAGGCACTTTAGCCAGCACCTGATTGGGTACAGTAATATGCCCCACGTCATGTAATAGTGCGGCCAAACGAATACGCTCAATCTCTTCTCGGGGAAGGCGCATTTTAGCGGCAACACTAACCGCATAGTTGGCTACTTGTTGACTGTGGAGAAATAGTTTGGCGTTTTTTAGCTGAATAAGCTGCATAAGATTGGCAAAAATACCATGGAAGGCTTCCATATCGCCCGCATAAATTTCCGGGTCCTGCATGAGCGTTAGCATATACACGACAAACTGCCTTTCGTTGGAGACCAGCACCTAGATAATGACATGGCTGGCTTCCGTAATTATAAAGAAAACACGGCTTGCGCCGAGCCTTTGGCGAAAGCGGAAGCCGATGTTGCCCTTATCCTGCTTTTAAGAAAGCTTTATACTTTCTGTTAGGGTAAGAAAGCGCTGAATAAGCAATATTGTTAATTAGATAAAAACCGTCATAATCCTGCCTAATGAAATAAAAAAATATCTATTATTTCAGAAATGAGTCTAAAGGCCTAGGCTATAAAGCGAAAATACTATATAATAACGATAATTATAGTAGTGCAATAAAGAATGTATCGTAGGAAGCAACTATTTTATTGCAGCCTATACAGAAAAAGGGGGGCAAGATCATGGGACTTGCGAATTGTTCGGAATGTGGAAAGCTGTATGTCGAAAATGCGGCGCGAGTGTGTCCGGAATGTTACCGCCGACAAGAAGACGATGCGGAAAAAGTAGTAGAGTATCTGCGTGATGTAGACAAAGCTACGTTAGAAGAAATCCATCAGGCTACTGGTGTTAAACACAAGATAATACTGCGTTTGCTTCATAGCGGCCGCATCATGGGCAGTGCGATTTCCTATCCCTGCGAAACCTGTGGCACCTTAATTGCCGAGGGGCGTTTATGTGATAAATGCAGTAAAAATATCCTGGATCAGATAAAAACCGATGAACGGCATGAAACACATGAACAGCATGCGCAACCGCAAAAAAGCCGGTCGCGGATGTACGGCAGTTTGGGGGATAAATAGGTTGAGTCTAATAAAATAAAAATATTTTCAGCAAGGATTTAATATCCTTGCTGTTTTTTTCGATATAATAATTAGAAGAAATGCGAGAGTTGTGAGGTGCGGGAAATGATTACTCCAAGTCAAGGCGTTAAAAATGTAGTTAAGGCATATGGTGACCAAAATAAAATTGGTATAAGCAGTAAGGTCGAAAAGACGATTTCTAATCAGCAGCCAGACGAAGTTGTCTTATCTTCCCAGGCCCAGGAATTTGGGCAATATCTGCAAAAAATTAAGGCAATGCCGGAAGTGCGTGAAGAGGTGGTAAAAGACCTATCAGACAAAATTGCAGCAGGTAATTATCAGGTGGATTCACAGGAAATTGCCGAAAAAATACTAGGATATTCGCGGCCAAATAACTGGCGCTAGAGGAGGAAGTTGTGCAAGAAAAACTCAACAGGCTTACTATCTTGTTAACAGAACTAGTTAATTTGTATCAGGGCATAGTAAAACTTAGCGAAAGTAAACGCGTTATTTTAGTTTCAGGTGGTAATCCTAAGGAGCTTGAAGTTATTACCAAACAGGAAGAAATTTTGATCCTGCAAATTGCGAAGATAGAAAAGGTACGGGGCAGTATAATTCAAGAAATTGCTGCTGAGCATAACCTCGACTGTAAAAAAATAACATTGTCACAGATCCAAGTGTTGGTAAAGGGTGACGCCGCAGAACGGTTTGTTCAGATTTCTGATAAATTAAGTACAATAGTAACTGAACTTTCTACACTGAATGAGGCAAATACCAAGCTTCTTCAACAAGCCATGAAGTTTGTTAATTTTAATATCAATATTTTGGCGCAAAATACCTCTGACCCCACCTATGCTCCCCAGGGACAGCCAGATAAGCCGGCACAGGCCAGAAGTTTTATTGATCAGAAAGTATAGGAGTTGATACAATGCGGTCCACTTTTGGTGGTTTAAACACAGTAGTACTTGGCCTATATGCGCAGCAGGTTGGCCTTGATACCGTAGGACACAATATTTCCAATGCCAGTACTGATGGATATTCCCGGCAAATAACGAGTTTATCCGCAACAAATCCTCAGACCGTTTATGCGAATGGCAGTAGCTTTCAGATCGGTACCGGTGTCGATGTTCAGTCAGTACTGCGGGCGAGAAACAGTTACATTGATAAACAAATGTGGAAAGAAACGTCCACCCTTAGCAATATACAAAACACGGAGACGTATTTGTCCAAGATCGAGAGTGTTTTTGGCGAGACTAGTGATACCGGAATGCAGTCGGTCTTGAATTCCTTCTGGGATTCCTGGCAGACATTATCGACCAATGCGTCAGATGATGGAACTCGCACCACTGTTCGCGAGCGCGGTGTGCAATTGGCGAACGCGATACAGCTTGGCGCCAAACAACTTAAAGACATGGCTACAGATATTAATGCTACCATTGATTTAAAGGTAGATAAAATTAACCAGATTACAGCAGAGCTTTTTACTCTTAATAAACAGATTGTCAAAGTTGAAGCAGGTGGCACTGATAATGCCAACGACTTACGGGATAAGCGAGACTATCTGGTAGAACAACTCTCAAAAATGGTAGATACCAGAGTATATGAGGAAGCAAATGGCAGTTTCACCGTACAGTCAGCCAGTGTGACTTTGGTGGATGGCACTCAGTGCACTAAATTGGAAGCAAAAACGTTATCATTAGATGATGATTATGGCACTGCTGGTTATGAATTGAATGAAGTCTGCATAGCGGGGAAGAACACTCCACTGAGCTTTACTAATGGCGAAATGAAGAGCCTGCTTGATATGCGTGATTCAGAGCAAACTGGTATAAAGAAATATTTGAATGATCTCAGCAGTATGAGTCAATTCTTATTGCAAGACTTCAATGCTGTGCATCGCAGTGGTTACGGAACTGATAACTCGACAGGCAACAATTTTTTTGGTAAATCAACGATAGATTACTCATCCAACGCAAC
>JAGGAA010000005.1 GCA_017889675.1 Bacillota bacterium
CCTTGTTCTCCTGCCCGGGCAGCCTCAATGGCAGCATTTAACGCTAAAAGATTAGTTTGGCCGGCAATGCCAGAGATAGTATCTACAATCTGACCAATTTCTTTAGACCGCTCTCCTAATTTAGCGACGACTTGAGCAGAGGTTGTCACAGTCTTTTCGATCGAAACCATCTGCTTTACCGCTTTCTCCACTGACTTATTTCCTTCGGTTGCCTTATTAACTGCCTGAGTTGATTCCCCAGATGCTTCATTGGCGTTAACAGCAACTTGCTGGATACTCGCTGACATTTGCTGCACCACCGCAAATGTGTCATCAGCCATACTCAGTTGTTCTTCTGCACCATGTGCCACATCGGTAATGGACTGTGCAACTTGGTTGGCAGCTTGAGCTGACTGATCAGCACTAGCCGTCAACTCCTCTGAAGATGCTGCCAATTGCTCAGCCGAATCATTAATATGTTTCATCAGGTTCCGGAGAGCGCTCCTCATGTCTGCCAAGGCATCGGCCACTTGACCAATCTCATCTGTTCTAACTACATTCCGAGGCTTATCACGGAAATCACCCGCTGACAATTCTTTACAAAATACTACCATTGCATTTAGGGGAGTTGCTATGATTCTGCTTATGTACCACCCACTTAATCCTAATATGACTAAGAATACAAAAATAATACCAATTACAATATGTGTTGATTTTTCGAATTCTGCTTTGTTGTCAGCATTATTTTTCTGTGATATTTCAACGCAATACTTAGAAAGATCCCTGGATCTATCTTGAACTTCTGTTGCTAATGACTCTGCGCTAGCAACATATAGTGCATAGGCCTCAGCATTTTTGTTTTGCATTGCCAACTCAATGACTTTATCTCTGACCTCACGATACTTTTGCATAGAAGTTTTTATTTCAGCCAACTTTTCCTTCGCTTTGGCATCTAAATTGGCTTTTTCAATTTCTGCAAAATTTTCATTATAGCTTTTTACACGATCATCTTTAATCTTTTTAAGCTCTTGGTTTCTTTTGTCATCCGTTGTGATCATCAATTCCATTATCACCGCATTCACCCTGTTAATATAAGAACGATTTTCATTTATAAGCTCAATTGGCACCAATTGATTCGCATACATAGAGTTAATATTTGCATTTGACTGCTGAAGATAATAATATCCTGTATACCCTATAATACTCATAGATAACAAAGCAATCAGAGTTAAGACACCTAATTTCAAACTTACTTTCATGTTGTCGAAAAAATTCATTTAGTTTCTCCTTTTATACATTTGATTATTACCTAATTTTCGACATTTTTAGACATTTTCCTTCATCCATAACAGAAGTTTTTAAACAACTGATTTGAGATATCCACAATTCCAAACTCGGTATTTTACCTAAGTGAAGAGTAAGGAAATACGGAGAGAGGCTAGGACAATTTAAGTCCAGTTTCGCGCGCAGCAGCAGCCATCGCAGCCACGCGGCTGTGATAAATACTGGCACGATCAAATACCACTTTTGTACTTTCTTGTTCGAGAGCCCTTTGGGTGATTGCTTCGCCTGCAACTTTCGCTGCATTAATAATGCCGCCATACTCGACTTTGGCACTGAGTTCTTTATCCAATGTGTTGACCTCTACTAAAATAACACCAGTTTTAACATTGACTATTTGCACATAGATGTGTTTCAAACTGCGGAGCATATTGAGACGCGATCGTTCGGCGAAACCAACCAGCTTTTTTTGTGCTCCTAATTGCCGCTTTGGGCTGACAATGTTTTTGTTTAGTTTTCGCAACAAGATGTTCACTCCTTTCGCATACTAATTCAAACCAATTCCTATTTCAATCATCAGTTCATCTACCGCCATTTCAATGCCAATATAATTACTATTACAGACTCTCACTTTCGAATTGCATTGAGATAATGCAGGTGATGCTAATTGAATTTCGATTCCACTCTTATTAAGTGAAATCGCCGCATTAGAACTGACCATATTTACCATCTCGCAAATTGTGCTTTGCGCTAAATCATCTAATTCTCCCACTGCGGCCCCGTTTAACATGACCGAAGACAATCTTTTGGCCGATTCTTCCGTCATATTAAAAACGATATTGCCCGCAGGCTGACTGGTTACCACATTTACTGCAACCCCCAGACTGTCTATAAATTGCTCTTTCGCAAATACTTTGCCTCTTACTACGTTATTAAACCCCAATTGCGGAAGTACACTTAACAAAGCAGCAATAGTGCAATTAACAAATCGTGCATCCATACTGAAGTACCTCTCTTACTTATGAATTTTACGTCTACGCTAAGGTTTATAGCGATACTGATTAATATGTATTTATCGACATTTATCACCAAAATATTCCAGCTATTTATATTATATGTCATTTTTCTAGCAATTTCCATTATCTAAGCACCCCAATTTTTAGGAATAAAAAAGCACAGGTTATATCCTTGAAGGATAACAACCTGCGCTTAAACTTATTTATTGAAGATAGTACTTATCTTATACAACTTGATTGCCGCCGCAAGAGCAAGTTTTGTCTCATACTCATCAATGGAAACCCCTACTATTTTTTCAATACGCTGTTTCCGAAAAACCATCGTCTTATGGTGAATATACATTTTTTCTGCTGCTTCTTTCAGGTTATTGCTTTGTAGAATCTCTTCAAGGGTAAGCAAAAGCTGCGTTCCTTTTTTGTGGTCGTAATCAATGACCTTACCAAGCTTTTCGTGAACAAATTCAATTGCCTGCTCTTTGCCGCCCATGTTTGCCAACAATTGCGCAATGCCTATGTCACGAAAATGATTGATTACCTTACTTTCTTCACTCTGGCATCGCGCCGCAGCAACAGCGCTCCAGGCCTGCCGATAACCTTCATTTATATCAGTCCCAGTATGCATATTGCTAACACCAATTCTTACCGCCAATCCCTGGTCATAGCGGATAATTTTTTCTTGAAGCTTAAAAGCGAATTGCATGCTATCTTCCCAATCATCGTCAATGTCCCTTGTTTGGCTTAGAACACCTATCCCTTCGCGGCAATCCCAGACTAAATAACGTGAATCGCGGCTTAATAACTCAATGATATTATTTTTAAGCATTTGATTAGTAGCCGTCTCGCCGCTAATTTCTGCTGTTGACTTGGTAGGTTTATTCACCGTTAGTAAACAGCAGAACAGCGGAAGAGAAAAATCAAGTCCAAAATTTTTGGCCGTATCGCTGGCCTTTTCATCAACCTTTATAGTCCCGGTAATGATATCATTGATGAAATCACTTTTACGCCGCAGTTCATAAGCGAATTCGATCATTCTTTCGGCTTTCCACCGCTCCGTAACGTCAATGGCTACAACAGCTACCGTTCTTTTTCCATTAGCCAAATATCCCATCGGTGCCGTCCGTCGTTCAACAAATCGCATTACGCCTCCAATCTCCACTTGATGGAGCAAACACTGCGGCGTCCCGGATAAAATAGTCTGCCGTACTTGACTTAATTTATTGTCAGCATCTTCAGCAGGAAATATTTGATGAAGCGTAAAGCCTTTGAATTTTTCGCCAGGCCTGGTTAATAACTTGTTAACATCACCAAATACTTCAATATAAAGACCATCCTCGTCCATAATCGCACTAATGTCAGGAACCGCCTGAGCAAAGTCTTTTATCTTCTCTTCACTTTCTCGCAAGGCTGCTTCCATTTTTGTACGTTCGAAAATTTCCTTTAGCAATGCCTCGTTGGTTTTCACCAGCATTTCCTTCTGCATTTCCACTTCTGCCAGCAGTTCATTATTTTCAAAGGCAAGCCGGGCCGTCTGCGATAACTGGCTTCCAAGCACCAGACCGGCAACCGCAGAATTACTATGACGGCTATCGCCATTATCAGCGACTCCTTGTTCACCAAAACTGCAAAAACCGACCAACGGTTTTCCTGCTAATACTTTTGTCATATCAGCAACTTCTTTTTCGGACTTATCACCCATGATTTTGGGTCGTAAAGCACAGTAATAGGCTATGCCAAGCGCAGGTTCCATGATTCCTCCCCGTATGCTCGCCCGGCGCATGCCTTCTACACCGGCACCCGCCATGCTATCTGGATCAGGCTCCATTCGGGTAAAGACAGTTCCTACAGACACCGGCTGAGTTACGCGAATTCCGCCGCGCTCTGTAAAATAGCTGGCAATATTCACACTGTACTGGCCCATGGAATCGGCTATGCCAATAGTAGTACCCGTTGTGTAAGTTAAATGCTTTCCTTCTAAATTTGCCCTGGACAGCCCGACTAATTTGCTGTAACCGTCAGCCGCCGCAATCCCATCCAGTGTTAAAATTTCATCCCCATCAACCGCCGTCACCGTTGCCCACATCTCAGTCGGACGAAACCCATGCGTCAACGAAATTCCGAATTGAAGCTCTGTCTCAAAAACAACCAGCAGGAGACTGTCAGGATAAGCCTGCTGTGCATATAGAACATAATTCTGTTCCATCCGCCAATCGTCAGCCGGCGATCCACCAACAATGGGAAATTCCCCCAAAGACCGTTCCTTAATCGCTTCCACAATTTCAAAGCTATGATCATTGCTTTGCCGCGTATTGCCTGGCGAAAAAAGCATGATAAAGGCCTCCCTGCCTTTTCGTCTCATTTCTCGCTTATACTCAGAAGCATTATGAAAAAAAGGTTGTACTGCCGGAAATTTGACCGCTTCATTTAAAGCCCGCCGCCAATCCTTTGATTCATCTGTCCCTATTCCACAATGCACCCGCAAAAATGGAGAAGCCAATGCTGCAACCACCACAGTTTCCTTATGCATCCCATTGCAAATCTCCCCGGCGGTTGTAGCCCCAAAAGCAGGCACTTCCCCCACTACACTATGAATGCCTTGCAGCACCTCATCCAGATTGTAAACTACAGAAGCAAATACCAATACTGCTGAAACGGCATGCACATGGATGAATGATACTGCCTGCCTGGCTGCTTTCATGCCACTAGAAAATGAAGAAGTGTCTTTAGCCATTCCATAGCCAACTTCAATTGCTTGCTGATTTTCTTTCTTCATACAATCCTCCTAAAGCTTCTGCATCATGGCTATTTTCGAAAGAATATATTGGACAAACAAAAAAGACTACCACGCTATAACGAAATAAACCTAAATCGTTGCAACCTGGCAGTCATAGAGCATTAAACCTTTAGACCCATAGCTTTGCGTCCTTACCTTTCGGCAAGTTTGCCCCCTATATAGTTTATTCGAACTCCGAATAAACTTACCTGTTTCCCGGTAAGTTTATTTTCATAGTTTCGGCCTGCAGGGTTTCCTGGTCGCTCACTGCAGCGCCAAGAATCAGTTTGAATATAACCGACGTCTCATTGCTTTTCGTGTCTCTCGCCGTAATCCATACATGAATTGTATCGCTAAAACCAGCCGACGGCTGTCCTACATTATAAGTCATCTTTACCATAGTTTCGATTATCTCGAATACCTACTTTTTAGAAACAAAAAAGCACAGGTTATATCCTCGCAGGATAAGGACCTGTGCTTTTTTCAATTCATTTATCGAAATCATCACTCAATTTATACAGTTTAACTGCTGCCGCAAGAGCAAGTTTTGTCTCATACTCATCAATAGAGACCCCTAATATTTTCTCAATACGCTGTTTCCGAAAAAACATTGTCTTATAATGAACATACATTTTTCCCGCTGACTCTTTCAAGTTATTGCTTTGCAGAATCTCTTCAAGAGTAAGCAAAAGCTGCGTTCCTTTTTTACGGTCATAATCGATGAGCTTACCAAGCTTTTCATGGATATATTCCATAACCTGTTTTTTGCCGTCCATGTTTGCCAGCAGTTGAGCAATGCCTATGTCACGAAAATGATTGATTACCTTATTGCCTTCACGCTGGCATCGCATTGCGACAATAGCACTCCAGGCCTGCTGATAACCTTTGTTTATACTATCAGTTCCGCTGTACATATTACTAACACCAATTCTTACTGTAAAATCAGAGTCGTAACAGGTGATCTTTTCCTGAAGGCGAAAAGCAAATTGCATGCTATTTCCCCAAGCATCGTCACTCTCCCTTGTTTGGCATAGAACACCTATTCCTTCGCGGCAATCCCAGACTAAATAACCGGAATCGCGACTTAACAACTCAATAATATTATTTTTAAGTATTTGATTATTGGTAGTACTGCTAATTTCTGCTGTTGAATGGGCAGGTTTATTCACCGTTAGTAAACAGCAGAACAGCGGACGAGAAAAATCAAGCCCAAAAGTTTGGGCAGTATCACTGGCCTTTTCATCAACCTTTATATTCCCGGTAATGATATCATTGATGAAATCACTTTTGCGCCGCAGCTCATAAGCGAACTCGATCATTCTCTCTGCTTTATACCGTTCCGTAACGTCAATCGCTACAGCGGCTACTGTCTTTTTGCCGTCAGTCAGGTAACTCATTGGCGCTGTCCGGCCTTCGAAAAACCGCTGTTCTTCTCCAACCGCCACTTTATGAATAAAACACTGCGACATCCCGGATGAAATAGTCTGCCGTATTTGTCTTAGGATAGCTTCAGCGGTTTCTGCCGGAAATCTCTGGTGAAGCGTATATCCATTCAATTCTTCTTTAGGCCTCTTTAGCAGCTGATAACCACTGTCAAATACTTCAATATACCGGCCATCCTCATCTATAATCACGCTAATATCAGGTACAGCTTGAGCAAAGTCTTTTAACTTTTTTTCGCTTTCTCGCAAAGCCGCTTCAAGTTTTGCCTTTTCGGAAATTTCACTACGCAAAGCCGCTTCAATTTTCTTGCGCTCAACAATTTCTGTCAACAACTCTTTGTTCGTCCGTGCAAGTATATTGGACTGTACTTCCATTTTTTCAAGTACTTCATTGTATTTGATAGTAATGCGTGCATTCCGCGACAATTGTCCGCCGAGTACGAGGCAAGCTATTGATGAGGTATTAAACCGACTGACACCATCATCTGCAACGCCGATTTCACCGCAACAGCAAAAACCAACTAACGGCTTGCCTGCCAGTACCTCCCTCATGCCGGCAAATTCCTGTTCAATCAGGTTGCCTAGTATTTTGGGTCGAAACGAACAGTAGCAGAGCAGACACAGGGCTATTTCCGTTATGTCACCCCGGATTGCGGCTTTGCGAATGCCTTCCGCTCCCGCTTGCACAAGACTGGCCTTAATGGGATTCATTCTGGTTAAAACTGTTCCTTCTGAAACCGGCCTGCTCAGGCGGATGCCACCGCGAGACGTAATTGAATCTACCAGATTCACGCTATGTTGTCCCATAGGGTCAGATATCCCAATTGTGACTCCATTCTCATGGGCATGGGCGGGATGAATCCCCGTCATTTCTTCTTTGGGAATGTCTATCAGCCAGCTATATACATCCACCGCCGTCACTCCGTCGATGGTCAATACTTCATCACCTTCCACAGCAGTAACGATTGCCCTTTTGTCAGCAGGTTGAAAACCGTGGCTTAAGGAAATGCCGAACTGAAGCTCGGTTTCGAACACAACCAGCAGGATGCTGTCAGAATAGGCCTGTTGATTAAAAAGAACATGATTCTCCTCCAGACATACATCGGTTGCCCCTCCCCCCATCACCAGAAACTCTCCTCCGGCCTTTTCTTTAAGAGCCTCTAATATTTCAAAACCGTGATAGCGGGTGCTCCGGGTTATGCCAGGTGCAGAAAGCATAACAAAATAGTCGCTCCCTTGACGCCGTATTCTTTCTTTGTATTGAGAGTCATAAAAAAAAGGCCATACCTTCGGCGAGTCAATCGCTTCATTGAGAGCGCGCCGCCAATCATTTGACACATTCGTGCCCACACCACAGTGCACCCGTAAATAAGGGGAAGCTAATACGACAACGCTGACAGTCCCCTGATAAATTGTATCGCAAATCTCCCCGGCGGTCGTAGCCCCAAAAACAGGTACATCCCCCACTACACTATGAATACCTTGCAGCACCTCGTCCAGGTTGTACACTACAGAAGCAAATACCAAAACCGCTGAAATGGCATGTACATGGATGGATAATACTGCCTGCCGGGCTGCTTTTATACCACATGAAACTGAAGAAGCATCTTTCGCCATTCCATAGCCAACTTTAATTGCTTGTTGATTTTCTTTTTTCATACAATCCTCCTAAAGTTTCTGCAGCACGACTATTTTCAAAAGGTGATCATGGAATAAACAAAAAAGGAAAGCAAAGGGACGGTTCCACCGCTCCTATGCTTTGAACACAAGACTCTGATTAACACCTGCTACCCTGGCTATTTGCCGCTGTGTTGCTCCCTCAATTTTTTTTATTTGGCGTATTATTTTATCCCGGTTGGAATTTTTCAAATATCCCCAGCATAAATCTTTTGTTAATAATCATATCAGGATACAATAACGCATTATATTCTCTATAACTACTCCACTTATATTCTTCTACTTTCAAAACCAGTTTCCCTCTTACTGGATTGTTATGTATATACCTTAACACACTTAACAAATAGGTCTCATCTTCTACAGGCTCGCTTTTATACCGATCTTGAAATAAATATCCTACCCGCTCCTGTTTTCTATTATACCAACCAGTGTAGCTAACTCCTATGCGCTTCATAATTGAATCCAGACTATCTGCTTTTTCACACACCAGCAAATGAACATGATTACTCATTAAGCAATATCCGTATATCTCAAATTTACTAATATCTTTTCGCGTTTGATTACTTCCAAATACTTTGTATAGAATTTATTAAGTTTATATTAAATAAGCTGCCCCCAATAAAGTAATCGAGAGCAGCTACATATAATATAAGGCTTTTTTAGATTTTAGGTTTTTTAGTCTGATTATTTTATGGCATTTAAAACTTGTATAAGATCATCTGCGGCCGCATCAGCCCCACATGGTTGTACGATTGAAAATCCGCCAAACCGTATGATGCCATTGTCATTCCAGGCTTGCTCAAGAGATTGATTACTGTGGTAGGCGGCAGCCAGATTGCCTGCTACCAAATAACTGCGTTCGAGGCCGCTCATGTTAGCGACAGCGGCCGGTTTCATATATGGTTTGCCGTTAATGCTAATTTCACCGGTGGCAGCGTTAACAGAAACTTTGTTATTGCTGTACTCGGTCAACTTTTTAGCGTAATTATCGCGTCTTTCCTTTTCACCCGGATGTGTGGAAGGGTTTAAAAGATCGTCAAAAAGACCTTTGGAGCCACCCTGGCCGATCTTGTCGATGACGCGCTGCCATACCGCCGCCGGAGCCCCCGGATTGTAACCTGCTTCCGTTAAATAGCCATAAGCAACGTTGTCCGCCTCCCATTCATTCGGTTTGGTCACACCAACAGCCTTGACATTGGTCGCAACCACATCAACCGCTAACTTGCCACCGCCATTCATTTGCGCCCCGGCAACCTTTTGCACAAATTCTACCGTTAACCTTTTTGGGCCCCATTGATCGGGTGCCTTTTCTGTCCGTGTACCAACTCGTGGGCCACTACGGCCGCGATTCTGTCTTCGTCATTATCTAAAAAGGAAAACACTCCCGTATTGACAGAAACATTATGACCCAGGCTGCAATAGGCATTAAATTCAGTTTTAGGGTTAATAAAATAGTTGTAGGTCTTATCGGTTATGGAGGAGTCCTTTTTGGCAATTGCGCTTGTCAGTTTTGCCATAATACGCTCAAGTTCTTCATTTAAATAAGAATCGTTGTTTACTCCGTCTGATCTCTTAAGTTCCTCAAAAAGTTGATTCCGCCCATCATTTTCATAGTAGTCAAGCGATTCCCTTACTTTCTGCTGTTGTGCGGCAGTGCTCAGGATTGAGCCGCCAAGCTGGCCAAGACTAAGAGCCTCGGTTTTGGTTGGCTGGATTAGGCCTATAGCCAACGAAAGGCACAGAGCCAGCGCCCCTACTTCCAGTACCGACTTACGGAAAAAAGTTTTTAGATTCAAATCAATCAACACCTCATTTTATTTTTACCTTGCATCAGCCATAGATAACATTCAAGCATTCTTGCCAAACGCAGCGGTAGATAAAACTGCTTTCGCGCTAAAAAATAGTTTTCCTCACGGTTCCCGAAATATGACCAATATTTGGCTGATTTATATCCATTTTTATACTTCGTATAATCTCTTCAATGTCTTTATAGGACAAAGGTCCCAATTTGACTTTTATCTGGCAAACAAAAACCTCGAAGCCTAGTCTTTAGAACTTTGAGGTTTTTTGCGCTCTGCTGTTTGGAGGGCATAAGTTAGGCCTGACATAAAAAAAATGTGCCTTCTTTTTGCCTTCCAGTTTTGTAAAACAGTATATATGTATACTGTTAGGAACACAAAAAAGCCGACTCTAAGAGTCGGTGAAATAACAAGCACTCATAAAATCGACTTGTTTCATATGCATCCTCCTCGTCTACTAATTTTTTCCAATATGGATTCCGCCACATTTTTTACGAAATCTCCAAATTCTCTCCCCCCCCCACTCTCTGTTACTGCCTAAGCTCCTTTTTGCTCCGCAGTAGACTTTGATAATATACACAATAAGGAAACAAAAAATATTTTTGTCCACTTGTATATAGACAAACGATCAAGACACCAGGGATGTTTCTCTTGTATCCTTATTCTTCAACTACAATATTAATGTACGACCAATTACTCTTACTTTGTCTAAATACAGGAAGCATAACCTTGCCATCTTTTCTACAGTACATCATCTACTAAGCGATGCCTAAAAAAAGGAAACCTCATCAGCATCAAAATTTTTTTGATGCTGATGAGGTTTCCCTCACTTACGTTGCCTTCACTAGATTATTATGGAAGCGTTAGGTATCTGACTTCTCTATCGTTTCTAAAGTACTTGGTTTTATTGTGCTAAAAGATCGATACCCATTTTATTGGCGTTTTTTAAGAATACATCTGAGTATCCAGTATCAAACAGATATGTTTCACCTTCACATTCCATAAAATACGATACTGCGGACTCTCCCTGAAACTACCTATCGATTATAGTATTATTATCGACTAAAACGGTTAGTTTCATATAACCTCCAGGTTCGTAGCAATTCTATTACCATATTGCTACCCTTCAGATTCAGCTCTTATGTGTATATACACTTTATTATTTTATTATAACGATTCACAGTAATGACTATCAAGCGCTAACGAATTTTTTACTCTACTATACTTAGTTTTTTCTTGCTCGCAAAAAATAAACTGCGGCTTTCGGGTTAGTTCTTCATATGCTTTGGGGTGTATTTCTATTCTCCCTAATCCTCCTATTGCATTGGCGCTTTGCTGCCATTGTCCACCTCATTTGTATTCTTTAGCTTTTTCTTCACCTCGCAGCACTCGTAACGCCCCTTCTGTTAACGCGAGCATTTCATCTTCTCCGGGAACTACCACGACATCTGCAATAAACCGTACACGATCTGCAATCAATTTTACGAGCAGCTTATCATAAGCAAGTCCGCCTGCTAAAACTATAGCATCTACCTTGCCATTCAATACTGCTGCATCGGCGGCTATCTCTTTGGCTATCTGATAGGCCATGGCTTCATATACTAGTTTCGCTTTGGTATTGCCAGCTTCGATCATTTTTACAACTTCTCTGCCGTCATTGGTATCTAAATAAGCCACTAAGCCTCCTTTTCCGGCAATCTTTTTCTTAACCTCACCAATGGTATACTTCCCCGAAAAACTAAGTTCAAGCATATGCCCCATGGGAATTGTGCCTGTTCTTTCAGGCGAAAATGGTCCTTCACCGTAAAGACCATCATTGACATCAATGACTTTTCCAGCTTGATGCACGCCTACGGTTATACCTCCTCCCATATGGGCAATGATCAGATTAGCAGCTTCATAGGTTTTTCCTAATTGTTTTGCAATTTTTCTGGCCACAGCTTTCTGATTTAATGCGTGAAATATGCTTACTCTGTCATAACCGGGTAAACCAGAGATTCTCGCAATATCAGCAAGCTCATCCACTACAACAGGATCCACTATATAGGCAGGAATACCAAGTTTGTCAGCTATTTCTTTGGCAATAACTCCCCCCAAATTTGATGCATGCTCGCCTCTTTCAGCAATACGTAAATACTCAAGCATAGCATCATTAACTCCATAGGTGCCGCCTTCGATGGGTTTTAAAAGTCCACCTCTGCCAACTATGGCATCAAAATCTGCAATGTCGATGTCGTTTTCGCCCAACAGCTGAAGGATCCCATTTTTTCTAAACTCATATTGTTCAATCACAGACTCAAAGGGTGCCAGTTCTTCATTGGAATATCGCACTACCTTTTCAAACACCAACTCTTGATTGTCATAGACCGCAATTTTGGTTGATGTTGATCCAGGGTTGATTGCTAATATTCTGTACTTATATTCCACAGCTTCTCCCCCCCATTGTTATTTGCTATTAAGATCCCTATAGCAATTGAATTTAACTTTGCACTATCAGAGTCAGCTCTTGAAGTCAAAACAATGGGTGCTTTTGCACCAACAACAATCCCTGCTATTCTACCTTTTGCAAAGAATACAATTGATTTATACAGCGTATTTCCAGTCTCAATACAAGGCATAAGTAATATATCTGCATTACCTGCTACCGGATTTATAATCCCCTTATGTTGTGCCGCTTTAATAGAAACCGCATTATCTAAGGCAAGTGGCCCAGCAACTATGCAGCCTGTTAAATCACCAAGTTGGTTCATTTTTACTAATTCGGCAGCATCAAGGGTTGCTGACATCTTGGAATTGACCTTTTCTACCGCGCAGACACAAGCAACTTTTGGGTTGTTGTTGCCTAATGCCTTAGCAACTTGTACCGCGTTTTCAATAATTTGCTTTTTTGTTTGTAAATCCGGTTCAATATTCATTGCCGCATCTGTAATATAGAACAATCTGTCATAGCCCTCGATATCAGTTACGGCAACATGGGATAATATCTTTGTTGTTCGCAGCCCAATTTCTTTATCAAGTACCGCCTTGAGAATTATTGCGGTATCTACCAGGCCCTTCATCAGCACCTGGGCTTGCCCTTTAGCAACAAGCTGCACGGCTGTTCTGCATGCCGCGACATTATCATTTTGTTCAACAATTGTAAATTTACCTATATCAATTTGGTTATCTTGTGCTAGCTTGCGAATCTCTGTTTCATTCCCAACTAATATAGCATCAGCTATTCCCATATTTTTAGCACAATTTACTGCAAGCAGCACTTCAACATCTTGCGCAACGGCTACAGCTATGGTTTTAGGCTCCTTTTTCTGAGCCGTCTGGATAATTTCATCAAACTTTTTTATCATTACATTACCTCACATCGATTACTTTGAATGCGGAGTACACTTTGCGTAGATAAAGGCATAAGATATGTATGCCGCGGCTTCGTTGCCATCCCATTACTCTATTCATAAATCGACCCTTTTCACCTACAGTCTTTAATGCGGTCTATTAACAGCGGCACCCAATTAATGTTAATTCAGGCTCTTTTTAACATAGTCATAACCGCGATTAATAGCTGCTTTGTTGGCCTCAATAACCTGCGGTTTGGAAGCAAACTTTTTGGCAAATGCAGTAAACAGCACTTCCATTTCTACGGCATCAATAGCGGCAATAAGCGCGCCCAGTGCCACCATATTGGCCATTTTCAAGTTGCCCAATTCAATTGCTATATCATTTACCGGCACATGATAGACCTTGATATCCTGCCGTTTAACTGCTTTGTCAATTAATGAGCTATTGACAATCAAAACTCCGTTTACCCGCACGGCAGCTTCAAATTTATCGAGTGATGGCAAATTAAGAACAACGGCTGCTGTCGGTTCTTCTACCATCGGTGACCCGGCTAACCCCTCAGTAATAATGACTGAGCAATTGGCTGTCCCGCCGCGCATCTCGGGACCATAGGACGGAATCCACGATACGTGCTTTTCTTCCAGCATACCTGCATAGGTTAATATCTGTCCCATAAGCAAAACACCCTGACCGCCAAAACCGGACATGATAATTTCGTGTCTCATTTTGCCGCCTCCTGCACATCTTTGTAAACACCAAGCGGGTAGTGTGGCACCATGTTTTCTTCCAGCCATTTAACGGCTTCAAGCGGCGTTTTCCCCCAGTTTGTTGGGCAAATTGACAGTACTTCTACTAAGCAAAAACCTTGACCGCTGAGTTGAAGTTCAAATGCCTTTTTGATTGCGGCCTTAGCTTTATTCATATTAGCGGGTGTATTCACTGCCACCCGCGCAATAAAGGCAGGGCCGTCCAGAGTAGCCAGCATCTCCGATACCCGAATAGGCATTCCCGCAGTCTCCAAGTTACGTCCATAAGGAGATGTACTGGTAACTTGACCAACCAGAGTAGTGGGTGCCATTTGACCGCCCGTCATACCATAAATGGCATTATTAACAAAAATAGTCGTTATTTTTTCCCCGCGCGCAGCCGCATGGACAATTTCTGCACAACCAATAGCTGCCAAATCGCCATCGCCTTGATAGGTAAATACAGCAGCGTCAGGATGCACCCGTTTGACACCGGTAGCTACAGCCGGTGCACGACCATGCGCAGCTTCCAACATGTCAAAATTGAAATAATCATAAGCAAGCACTGCACAGCCTACCGGCGCAACCCCAATGGTTTTTTCCTGAATACCAAGTTCATCAATTACCTCAGCTACCAACCGGTGAATAATACCATGATGACAGCCTGGACAATAGTGAGTAGGTATGTCAAATAATGCTTTCGGTCTGGAAAATAACACTTCTGCCATGTTATTTACCCTCCTTACCATCTAAAATCTTGGTGATCTCCTGGTAAATCTCCATTGGGCTCATTATCATGCCACCGGTACGGCCATAGAAGTACACAGGCTTAGCATCACGAGTAGCCAGCCGCACATCTTCAATCATTTGGCCAGCGCTTAGCTCAAGCGTTAAAAAGGCTGTAGCCGTTTTTGCCAGCCGGACAAATGGCGGTTCAGGGAACGGCCACAGCGAGATGGGACGTAACAGACCTGCCTTTTTTCCATTCTCTCTGGCTATATCGATCGCCGACTGCGCAATACGCGCTGTAATTCCGTAAGCAACAAGAATAAGCTCCGCATCCTGGGTGTGAATTTCTTCCCACCGCATTTCATTTCCCCGCATGAGAGCATATTTTTTTTGCAAACGATTATTATGATCTTCCAGCTCATTGGCTTTTAGGTATAACGAATTAATTATATTGGGCTTAGCACGCCCATGCATTCCAACAGCAGCCCACGGCTTTTCCACTGCCCTGGTATTATTCTCTTTGATTTCAACCGGTTCCATCATTTGACCGATAACCCCATCGCCCAATAGCATAACAGGATTACGATATTGGTCAGCTAAGGAAAACCCCAACATAGTCAGGTCTGCCATTTCCTGAACCGAATTCGGAGCCAGCACGATATTGCGATAACCGCCATGACCACCACCCTTTGTAGCCTGAAAATAGTCGCTTTGTGCTGGCTGGATACCACCAAGTCCCGGACCGCCACGCATAATATTTACAATAAGACAGGGTAGCTCAGCTCCAGCAGTATAAGAAATACCCTCTTGCTTTAAACTAATTCCTGGGCTGGAGGAAGAAGTCATAACCCTGGCCCCTGCGCCTGCCGCACCATATACCATATTAATAGCCGCGACTTCACTCTCTGCCTGCAAAAACACGCCGCCAACCTGCGGCATACGTTTGGACATATATTCCGGTATCTCAGTTTGCGGAGTAATCGGGTAGCCGAAGTAATGACGGCAACCAGCAGCAACTGCGGCCTCCGCAATAGCCTCATTGCCTTTCATAAGCACTTTTTCTGACATCTTCACCACTCCTATTCTTTATGAATCTCAATTACTATATCTGGACAAGCCCGGGCACAAAGACAGCAACCAACACATTCTGAGTCGTCAGGACATGTGGAAAAATTATAACCTTTGCCATTAAACGTAGTGGACATTACCAGCAGCTGTTTAGGACACGCCCCTGTACATAATGCGCAACCTTTACACCGCTCTTGAAAAAATATTGGTTTTGGCATAATCATCACTCCCAAAATGTATTTGATTACCTTAATCCATAACGTCTATCATCTGGATAGCAGAGAAAAACATTTTTAGCTGTGCTGAAACGATTTCACTCTTTCAACGAAATGCCAACAGGTTTTGAGGCCAGGGTACTATTCTTACGACTATACATGAAATACACCACCATACCGATTATCTGCCACCCCCCGAAGAAAAGCACCGTTCTCAATGGCAAATTGACAATCAAATAACTGCACAACAGCACGGCCAGCGGCACAACCACCCCGACGGCAGGGCACCGGAATGGTCTGGGCATGTCGGGTTGCGTCCTGCGAAGTACCCACACGCCCAGCGAAACTAAAACAAATGCAAAAAGTGTTCCCATATTGCATAATTCAGCAATGATGTTGATAGGCAATAAGCCGCTCAACACGCTCACTACGCCGCCAGCAATGATTGTAATAATATGAGGGGTACCATATTGGGGATGAATCTTCACCAAGCTTTGCGGAATCATCCCGTCACGCGCCATCGCCAAAAATACACGGCTCTGACCATACATAAAGACCAAGAGTACGGTGGTAATGCCGCAGATAGCTCCCAACGCCACGAGAGCACTACCAAAGTTCATGCCGATAGCACGAAGCGCGTAGGCCACTGGCTCACTGTTGTTCAGGGCTGAGTAAGGTACAACACCTGTCAAAACAGCAGCAACTGCAATATAAAGTATGGTAGCGACCACAAGCGAACCGACAATACCGATCGGAATATCCCGATTGGGATTTTTACATTCTTCCGCGGCGGTAGCCACAGTATCAAACCCTATATAGGCAAAAAATACGATTGCTGCACCAGTAGCCACACCGCCCCAGCCATAAGGAAGAAATGGCTGCCAATTTAACGGATCAATATGCGGAGTGGCAAGAAATAGGAAAAAGGCGATACACCCGAGTTTAATAAATACCAGGATTTTATTCAGGGTTGCACTTTCTCTCGTACCCAGAATTAATAAAAAAGTGAGGATGGCAGTAATTAATATTGAGGGAACATTCAAGATACCGCCATCAGCCGGGACAGCCGTCCACGCAGTTGGCAATACGATGCCTGCTGATTTGAGTAATCCGACCATATAGCCTGACCAGCCAGCCGCTATCGCCGCCGACCCAATCGTGTATTCGCAAATCAATGCCCAACCTACCATAAATGAGACCACTTCACCCATTGCGACATAAGCAAAAGTGTAAGCACCACCTGTTACCGGCACCATAGATGCCAGTTCGGAATAGGCTATCGCTGCAAAAGCGCAGGCAAGGCCTGATAAAACAAAAGACAGCATAATTCCGGGACCGGCGTATTTTGCAGCCGCGACACCAGTAAGCACAAAAATACCGGTCCCAATAATACACCCGATACCCAATAAAACCAAGTCCGTTGCTCCCAGCGTCTTCCTCAGACAATTCCCTTCCGTCCCCCGAACCAGTTCCGCAATACTTTTCTTACGCAACAAGTTCATCTTTTTCCCTCCTTGTTATTATAAAATTCAGATAATTTATGTTAGATTTGCCCATGTAGAAAACAATCCCCCTCCCCACCGTTATATCAGTAACTATAACTATGTTTTCTCTGGTGCGCTCCTAGCAGCATCCCGGTGCGGGAGGGGAAATAGCGGTTACGGCAACATGGTTTTTTTGACCTTGCCAATCAATGCAATCCGCTCTTCAGCTAAGATATCAGCGGCTTTATAGGTCGGAATATTCTCCCGTTTAGAGATAGTAATAACCTGTTCAATGTTATTATAAATACCGTCTACTTTTTTTATAGCCCGGACACGATTATATCCACTATCCTGCAGTTCATCAGCCACGTTGATGACGCCGCCGGCGTTGATAATAAAATCAGGAGCATATAGAATTCCTTTGTCTTGCAAAAGATCGCCATGCCGCGTTTCTTTTAATTGATTGTTGGCAGCACCGGCAATAATGCGGCACTTTAACCGTGGGAGTGTTTCATCATTAATCACGGCACCCAAGGCGCAGGGAGCAAAAATATCACAATCCACCCCGTATATTTCATGGGCAGCAACAGCTCTGGCGCCAAATTCAGTAACAATGCGGCTGACATTCTCCTCGCTGATATCTGTCACAACAAGGTTAGCCCCTTCTCCGTGGAGATGCTTGCAAAGGGTATAGCCCACATGCCCCAGCCCTTGTACAGCCACAGTTTTTCCCTGGAGCGAATCGGTTCCAAAAACCTCTGCGGCGCAAGCTTTCATACCTTTCCAAACTCCATAAGCAGTGACTGGCGATGGATCAGCCACGCCACAGCCAACCACATGAGGGGTTTCCATCCGAATGTAGTCCATATCTTCCACAGCTGTCCCCACATCTTCTGACGTAATGTAACGTCCATTCAGACTGTGGACAAAGCGGCCAAATGCCCGGAAAAGAGCTTCACTTTTATCAGTCTTGGAATTGCCGATGATAACAGTTTTACCGCCCCCTAGATTGAGACCGGCTGCTGCGTTTTTATAACTCATCCCCCTGGCAAGACGCACTACGTCTGTAATTGCGTCTTCTTCGCACTCGTATTGCCACATACGAGTGCCGCCCAGCGCAGGACCAAGAGTAGTGTCATGGATACAAATAATGGCTTTTAGACCTGAGGCTGCATCATGGCAAAAAACCAATTGCTCGTATCCATGCTGTTCCATCTTTTTAAAAATTTCCATTACAAATCCCTCCTGTAATAATTAAGTATTCACTCTGATAATACTTAATCGCAAGAAGTGTGCCAACATAAAAACACCCGACAAATCCTATAAGCACTGTCCAGATAAGAAAAGACTTGGCTTGTGCAAAGTCCTTTAGGACGCCAGCATAAGCCTTAGTCGTTCCATCCAGGGAAAGTTAACCTTTCCATCTGGACGAAGAAAATCACTGCAAGACTTTGCATGCATTGCAGAATCTTGCAGTGAACCGTTTTGCAGTGTACGATCAGCCTACGCTATCGGTTATCCCATATTTCTCCAGTTTGTAATACAGGGTACGCAAAGAAATATTAAGGTGACGGGCAGTTGCTGCCCGATTGCCGCCATACCCCGCAAGAACACCAGCAATAGCCTTCCGTTCGGCTTCTTCCAGTGTTTCCGCCAGCGTACAGCAAGGGAATACCGTGTTTTCTAAAGCTTTACACTCTGCATTTGATCTTGTCCTTGATGTAAGCGGCGGTAAATGGGAGACCATAATCATATATTCATTAAAATGCATATTAATCAAAGCGCGGCCAAGGACATTCTCCAGTTCCCGTACGTTACCCGGCCAGCTGTGTTCGGCTAACAAGGCCGCTGCATCATCCGCTATGCCTTGCACGCTGCGTCCATATTCCCGATTGAGCTTCGCTAACAGGTGCTGAACTAACTCCGGCAGATCCCCTCTACGCTGGCGTAACGGTGGAATGGTTATCGGAAAAACATTAAGCCGGTAATAAAGGTCTTTGCGAAAATTTCCTATCCTTACTTCTTCTTCCAGATTTTTATTAGTAGCGACGATAATTCTCAGATCAAGATCATATGTCCTGACGCCACCGACCCTAAGAATTTCCTTCTCCTGTAGCACCCGCAGTAATTTTACCTGAATAGACGGCGGAGTATCGCCAATCTCATCAAGAAACAGTGTACCACCATCAGCCTCTTCAAAAAGTCCCTTCTTACCGCTTTTTAGAGCCCCACTGAACGCCCCAGACTCATAGCCAAATAACTCACTTTCCAGCAGCGTCTCCGGTATCGCAGCACAATTTACCCGGACAAACCGCCGGTATTTTCGCTGGCTGGCATTGTGGATAGCATGGGCAAATAACTCTTTACCAGTCCCACTTTCCCCCGTAAGCAGCACTGTGGCAGGTGTAAGCGCAGCCCGACAGGCCTTCTCCACCGCCGCCTGCATCGCCGGCCCACAAACTATATCATCAAAGGTATAGCGGGCCTGCCCCTGATTTAGCAGCGCATCCATACCGACAAGTTCCTCTGAGAGAAATTTCAATTCCGAAATATCATGCGCCATTGCCACACTACCGCGCAATCGGCCATCAACAATCAGCGGTGCCGCATTTATAATGACCTTGCGATTGGCAGGTCCCACCTTTAGCGGCACTCCCCGCACTGCCTCCATTGATTGCATGACACGCAGATGAACACTTTCCCCCTGGCGAATGTCCACAGTAGGCGGTTTACCCATAACTTCATCCTTGCGCATCCCTATGAGCCGCGTATAAGCTGGATTGACAAGTATGATCTTCCCTTGGTCATCCACAACGGAAATGACATCTTGTGAAGTATTGATGATGGCTTCCAATAGTTTTTTCATTTCTTTGATGTAAGTCATTTCCTCAGCTAACTGACGTACTTCGGTCATATCCCTGAATACGGCCACAGCACCAACAATTCGGTTATTTTCATCCCGAACTGGAACACGATTGCTGAGGATACAAGAATCACCAATCTCTTGGCGCTGGTTAAGCTCAGGCAGACCAGTCTCTAACACACAATGCAGACGCGAACCGGGAATGATGGCCTGTGCATATTCACCACAGGCCTTCCACGCCGAGATTCTCAATAGCCGTTCAGCCGCGATATTGAAAAGTATAATTATCCCTTTTTTATTGACAGCTACGACCGCGTCATGAGTCGAATTTAAAATATCTTGCATTTCGCGGCTACTGATACTCCAGTCGTTGCTTGCTATTAATTTCCGTACTTTCACCACACACACAATCCCCCCTAAATACCTTCCTCTTTATAATGTTATTATCACATTTCTCCATATATTTTTTTAATTCCTCCCTGCTCAGTGGACAAAGGGGAAATATAAGCGTCAATATATAGAAATACCCTATAGGGCAGATATTTTACCGTCTACTCTATAAGGTATATTTTATTCTTCTGCTTCCAAAATCAGTTTTGCTTTTTCACACACCAGCAAATGAACATGATTACTCATTAAGCAATATC
This sequence comes from Bacillota bacterium, assembly GCA_017889675.1. GTDB lineage: Bacteria > Bacillota > Negativicutes > Sporomusales > Sporomusaceae > Sporomusa. The sequence goes on from JAGGAA010000005.1 coordinate 21,050, forward strand.
CGTATATCTCAAATTTATTACTATCTTTTGCACGTTTGATTATTTCCAAATACTTTATATAGTCTTCCTCTTCGTGAAAAATATCCTGCCGATTAATCCCTCTCACTATGACACAATAGATACCGCTACTACTTTTTCTCTTGCGCTCTTTGACATCAGGTTTCACTCCATTATCTTTTTTCTCCAGTTTAGCATAAGAAAAGACTTGGCTTGTGCCAAATCCCTCAGGACGGCCGAATTGCTATGCCATCCATGGTGCAATCGACACTAGCACCACCCGGGTGCGTCGCCGGCAGAAGCCTTAATCGTTCTTATGTCAATAGAATTTTTTTATAACTTCTGGTAGCTACTAAAACTCCCAAACGGGACTACCGCGGTAGTCCCGTTTCAACATTTTTCCTAATTAAAATTTATAGTTTGCACCAAAGCCCATACCGTCGGCTTTGATACCCAAGTCATTATTATCAAAGCTACGATACCCTGTATCAAGTGTGATGTTGCTACCTACGTCATAAGTTAGACCGGCTTTCCAGTCCTGCACATTTTCAGAACGGATATAGGATGCATAGCTTCCTACTTTGTTGCTAATAGCGCCTTTATACGCAATACCTGCAAACATTTCATTTGTCGAAATCGAGTCGCTGTTGGCTTTAAGTTCAGATTTTACATTACCTACAGAAACGGCAACATTTTTATTTAATTTATATTGCAGGCCAATTTCAGTTGAATTGAGACTCAGATCATTGTAATAGCCATTACCTGTCGAATAATAGTTGTTTGACTCAGAATTCAGATAGTCACCGGTAACAGCGAATTTCTCACTTAGACCATAGGCGCCTTCAAAATTATTATTTTTTAAAGAACCCAGATCTCCAAGTGTTCCCACACTGGTATCTAACTTATTATAGGAATAGCCTATTTGCCCTTGTCCTGCGGCTGCATCCATACCTGGTACACTTGCAAAAGCAGTACCGACAAGAGTTAGCGAAGCAAGCATTGTTGTCAGAATCAGTTTTTTCATTTGTAATCTTTCTCCTTAAATTATTTTATATTTAGTAGTTATGGTAACTTGCTATACCCGTAGTATACTTTGCATTTTTTTGTTTTTATTTAGAACCTTGTTTAAAATTATTCGAAATCCACGGTTATCGTCAAACAGGGGCAGCATTTCTCTATATAACAAAAAACCGCGAATTCCGCGGTTTTTCATCATTCCATACTATTCCGAGGTTATACCCTTGTCAATTCATCCCTAAACGCCGGTCTGTTTGCATAGTTGATAAAAAGTTTCTGTTTGATTTCCAACGCCTGATCTTTTCCCCCTGCTTTTTTCAGGTTTCGGATAATAGCACAAACTCCTTGGTAAGCCCTTCTGTTGGACGCCCTTGCT
>JAGGAA010000272.1 GCA_017889675.1 Bacillota bacterium
CCCATTTTAAGGATTGTTACCGCAAAGTACTCAAAGTACGCAAAGGAATAACGGTATCGTGGACTATAGCATTACTATTTTTTGGCTGAAGATTAAAAGGCCGCGCTAGCGGTTTTCTTACCATAAGCCTCAGGGGGCTTGCAGGACTGTGCGACGCAGGGACTGTTCGGCTGAGACAAAGGGGACGGCGCTGTTGGCGCGTAGATTTGATTTCTATGTAACAACAGCACCGTCTTTTTTTATCACGATAGTTAGGAGGGGAATTTTATGAAACGGTTCGTCGATTTAAAGGCCCGCTTTTCGAGTATTCACGATTTAATGAAGTTCCGGGTTACAGAAATACTCCTGGTATCCACTTTGTACGACGGGTTTGTGCTTGAAGAGGATGGTCAATTATCTGAACAGATATATAATCAGTTCGCGGATCTTAATATTTCCCTTATTCCTCGTATTCAGCGGGTTGTCAGCTTGGAGGAAGCGCTCACTGCACTGGAGGAACGAACGTTTCATCTCATAATTACTATGTTTCGCATTAGTGATATGACTTCTTTTGAATTGGAGAAAGCACTAAAAGAAGCCCAGCCTGACATACCCATTGTCATGCTGTCTTATGAGCGGCTGTCGGCTCAGACAATTGCTCAAGTACGCAACACTCCCTGGATTGAGAGGGTATTCTAATGGGAGATGATTGTTACAATTGTCATTGCATCAACATTAGGAACCATAGGGTCACCGGGTATGCCCGGGGTTGTCATGGTAACGCTTGTGACGGTACTGCAGTCAGTCGGATTCCCGCTTGATGCAGTCGCAATAATCGTCGGTATCGATAGGTTTACGGATATGTTCAAGACGGTAGTGAATGTATTTGGGGATGCGGTTTGTACGACTGTTGTCAGCAAATCTGAAAATGAATTTGACCAAGAAGTATTTGATGGCATAAAGGAGCCGGAAGAAGAGCTTGCAGAAATTGTAATGTAAAATGGGTTAGTTCAACCATTTGAAACGGATTATGTTATAGATTGCAGGCTAAAAGGGTTAACCGTCTAAAAAATAGGCGGTTGACCCTTTTGCTTTACCGTTCATTTTTGGTAAATCGTAAGTGCTTAACCGAGGGGTGCGACAGATAAAATAGAGTTTTTGTAAAATTTACAATTCAATGGAATCCGGACGGAGCAATAATTTACATATTTCTTATGAAAAAAAAGCTGTTGCCAGCGATAAGTTATATCGCTAATGCGACAGTCTTTTAGGGTAAGACGGAAATTTTTAGACACGTTGTCTCTAATACTCAGAAAAAATATACTTTCGGATAGTTACTAAAATAGTAAAACCTCATTATAATTAAATAAGGTGAAGTAATTCAAAGTTGGAGGTAGTATATGAACAAGATAAAAATATTCATCACATTATTGGCTGTATGTCTGGCGGTAAACCTTCCCTATGCATATGCCGACAATGGGCAGCCGGTAGACAAGTTGGAGAATGATCGGTTTAGTCTTGCTGACGCATTAACAGGGGTTCAATATATCAACGAGTGGCTAAAGAGTTTTCATGAGTTAACGAAGCTTACGGCAGATAGAATATCTCCGGAAGAAAAACAGCAAGTGGGTAACTTAGGTATAGACATGCAGACTATCGGTTTCTATAACTGGGTAAAGTCTGTAGAGGGAACCCTTTGCAAACAGGAGTATGAGATTCGTAAGCTAGAATACGAATTGGCGCTTGAGCGGAATGCATCCGGCAAGGTCAGCCAGGCAGAGGTTGATGAAAAAGAGATAAGTTATCAGAAAGCCAGAATCACTATGCAGAACTTCATAACCAAGTTTCATATTGCAGATTAAGATCCGGATTAGAATAGGAGAAGTGAGACAATGGCAAGAAAACAAATAGTTGTTTTAGTGGGGATGCTTTGCTTATTGGTTGTGAGCTTTACCAACACGGCTATGGCAATGGACAATGCGGATAATCCTATTGATCAGGCATTTGTCAACGATTTTACACAGGCGGTGGCTACAGCAGAATTGAATTATGTATCAGAACAGTACATGCAAGCCTGGAAAGCGGAAATGGACAATGTAGCTGCTGGCATTAAGCAGCAATATAAATTTGATGAAGATAAAGGCCGCATTGACACTTATGTAGCGGCCTATGAGAAGGTAGCTGTTGCTGCCGGTTCTGTGGAATGGATCAACTGGTCTGATCGGGATAACGATCCTAAGCACAGAAGCTTTGGTACAGGCGCCGCAAGTGCAAGTTTATCAGCAAAAGCCAATATTTATAAGCAGGCAACGCAGGCGGAGGCGTTCAAACTTACAATTACTAATAACTACGACAAAGCCAAATCTTTTTCAATTCTATACCATGAAGATAGTACCAACAAGTGGTTATGCCGAGGCTGGTACACTGTGCCGGCCGGTGCTTCTAAAGAATATAATTTTAGCAGTTCAAGTCCTTCGCATGCCTATATATATAGTTCGGTGTGGAATGGTGATGGTGAGGAAGGTGCGGTTCGTCGGACGATAATTAATAATAAGTTTCATTATTATGATGGCGAGACATGTCCGGAGGGTTCCAATCGCCGTCAGGTAAATTTTTCCAAGTTTGGTATGTGTGTTAATGGTGCGCACTTAATATGGGGCGATGAACCGCAAGCTACAGGGAAAACGCAAACGACAAGTCCAACCGCTGGCATTACCAAGAACGAGCTGCTCGGGATTGAATTGTTGAATAATGACAGAACCAAGCAAGGCTTGCCGCGGCTTGTTGCTGACGCGAGGCTGACAGAAGTGGCTCGGAACCATGCAGCCGATATGGTAGCGAACAATTATTTTAATCACACTAATCTACAAGGGCAATCGCCTTTTGACCGCCTTGAGGCGAATGGTATTACTTATAAGTCAGCTGGTGAAAATATCGCCTACAATTACTCTGTAGAGAAGTTGGAAGAGGCTTGGATGAATAGCCCTGGACACCGTGCCAATATCCTTAATACCGGCTACACTCATGTTGGCTTGGGTTTATATCCAGGGAAAAATGGTTCGCTCTATGGAGTTCAGGTGTTTGCCAGTTACTAAGTAAACAACTTAGGCAAAGGAGCAGGTTTTCGTGGATTTGAGTTTGTTTACAAGATTAGATTTTTGTGTGCTGTATTTTTTAGTAGGGTTGGTAGGCATTGTTTATGGCATAAAACAGCAAAATAGGTTAACACTGTTTATTGCGGCTAGTGTTAGTTGTGCTAGTGGTCTGATGATTATTGCAGGTGTTATCTTGGTTAATGGGATCAAGTAGAGAGAAATTTTATGGAGGGAGGTGCTGGCTGCTATATTCTTTGAGGCTAATAAATACTGAAAAAGAGGTGGAGCGCAATGAAAAGAAATTTGAAGATTATTACTGTATTATGCTTGCTGCTTATAGGTGTGTTGGGGAGTACTGCTTATGCAGCTGATCTGGATTGGAAAACGACAAGTGTAAACGTTGATGATGGCTTGCTTTATATTGGAGGATATTTTACTAACAATCGAGCCGATAGAGTCGTTAACCAAATAAACTGGTTTCAGCCCAACATCACCTTTACGCTGATTGATGGCAATGTCATAACATTAACCGAAAGAGATGCGACACCCATAGCAGTCTGGATTGAACCTGGTTGTACTTATGAAGCGATATTTACCATAAGCCCGCCGGGAGATGTTTGGAGAAATTGGAAAACAAAATCGACCTTCAACTATAATTTTGAAAAAATTCAAGGATAAAGTCAAACTAAGAATTAAATATAATCGCAAACAAAGAAAGATGGTTACCTCAACATATTTGCGGTAGCCATCTTTCTCAATTTGATAAATCAATAGTGTATTAATACAGGCTTACCAGAAAGCGGAAAGAGCACTTTATTCATAATAAGAAACAAAGAAAGGGGTAACAGGTACGTTTTATCAAAATGATAAATTTATCATTTTGATAAAGAAGAACTGGATAATTCTAGAAGAAAATAGACAGGATTATTAGAATATTTAGAGACAAGGAAAAATAACGAAGTTAAATTCATCAGACTCTATGGCGTGCGTGGGAACAGCTGAACCAACTGGAACAAAAATTCTACGTAACAGGTAAGATTGGCATGATTTTTGCTTAAATAATTAGTGACTGAAATTATAAAACCAGAAGTGAGGTACTAATAATGGACCAGAAAATTAAATGGGTTAAAAATCAAATGATGGAGAACCAAGAAAAGGATTCTATTGATTTTTTGAGCCGTCAGGAAATTGGCAAGGTGAGGCAATTCCATAAAAGCTTCCCGGAATACAGCACAACCCCACTGTGCCAGTTGAATGAACTGGCTGGTTACTTGGGCGTAGCTGGTGTGTATGTAAAAGATGAATCCTATCGTTTTGGCTTAAATGCCTTCAAGGTACTGGGTGGTTCTTTTGCAATGGCTAAGTACTTAGCGCAACGCCTGGGTAAAGATATTAGTGAACTGGACTATGCACGGCTGACATCAGCTGAAATTCGCCAACAACTGGGAGAAATCACCTTTACTACAGCTACTGATGGTAATCATGGCCGGGGAGTTGCGTGGACAGCCAACCGCTTACAGCAAAAATCTGTAGTATATATGCCGAAGGGTTCTTCGCTTACCCGGTTGGAAAATATCCGGGCTGAAGGTGCCGAGGTTTCGATAACAGATCTGAACTATGATGATGCGGTACGCCTGGCAACAGAAAATGCTAAAAAGTATGGCTGGGTGGTTGTTCAGGATACGGCTTGGGAGGGCTATGAAGAGATTCCTGCCTGGATTATGCAGGGTTATGGCACGATGGCCTTGGAAGCTTTGGAGCAACTGCAGGCCATAGGCGTGGAAAAACCAACCCATGTGTTTGTTCAGGCAGGGGTAGGGTCGTTGGCCGGTGCGGTGCAGGGCTTCTTTGCTTCAGCCTGTAAAGGTGAACGTCCAATAACGGTGATTGTAGAATCCGATCAGGCTGACTGTTTATATAAATCAGCCTTGGCTAATGATGGTAAGCCAAGAATTGTTTCCGGAGATTTAACCACCATTATGGCAGGTTTAGCCTGTGGTGAGCCGAATACAATTGGCTGGAATGTGCTTAGGGATTACAGCTATATGTTTGCTTCCTGCCCTGACTGGGTGACAGCAAAGGGAATGCGGCTATTAGGTAATCCGTTAGGTAAAGATGCCAGAGTGATTTCCGGTGAATCGGGAGCGGTTACTGCTGGTCTGGTGGCAGAACTTATGACTAACCCGGATATGGCGGAAGCCAAAGATAAACTAGGTTTAAATGAAAACTCAAGAATCCTTCTGTTCAGCACCGAAGGCGATACCGACCCGATGAAATATCGCAGTATTACCTGGAATGGAGAATA
>JAGGAA010000033.1 GCA_017889675.1 Bacillota bacterium
CGCTGGTTTAAAGGGGCACCACTTTCTTTGGATGAAATACTGGTAGGCGGCGTTAGAACCTATGGTGCTGAATCCATAATTACCGACTCGGCACCGGCGGCCACGGCTTTTGCTACCGGTTATAAAACAAGCGATAAATTTATTGGCATCTTGCCTGATAAAATTACTACTCCTGGCATAGCGCCAATCGAAGAAGCTTTGAAAACCAAACCAGTACCTAGCGTGCTCGAAGGTGCTAAATTGGCAGGCAAGGCCACCGGCCTTGTTGCTACTTCTAACATTCAGCATGCCAGCCCGGCCAGCTATTCGGCACATTGGCCTGACAGAAACAACTACAACGAGATTGCCGAACAGCAGGTTTACCTTGATATTGATGTTGTATTAAGTGGTGGAGAAAAATATTTATTACCGAAGGAACAGGGTGGTCAGCGTGTTGACGGTGAAAACCTGATAGCTGTTTTAAAGGCAAAAGGGTATGAGATTGTCGACGAACGGGATGCGATGACTAAGTTCACAGGTAAAAAACTCTGGGGGCTATTTGCTCCTGATGCTATGGCCTATGATATTGATCGCCAGCAGTTAGCACCCAAAGAGCCCTCGCTGGCTGAGATGACCAACAAGGCCATTGAAATTTTGTCACAAAACAAAAACGGCTTTTTCCTATTTGTTGAAGCTAGTAAAGTAGACTGGGCCTCTCATGCCAACGACCCCACAGGGGTTGTTAGCGATGTGTTAGCCTATGATGCTGCAGTACAAACCGCCTTGGATTTTGCAAAAAAAGACGGTCACACACTGGTATTGGCTTTTGCTGATCATGGTAATGGCGGTATGAGCATTGGCAGCAAGGCAACTGACGCAACATACTCCAAAACTCCAGTGGAAGCACTCTTGCAACCACTTAAAAAAGCAGTATTAACTGGCGAAGGCGTTGAAAAAGTCTTAAATGGCAATCAAGAAGTGATTACCATTCGCCAGCTCATGAGTGAGTACTACGGTATTGATGATTTAACTGCCGATGAAATAATAGCTATACAAAATGCTAAAAAAGGTAGTTTGAATGCAGTTATCGGCCCAATGCTAAGCAAGCGCTCTATCATTGGCTGGACAACTACAGGACATTCGGGGGAAGATTTGTTTTTCTATGCTTATACGGACGAAAAGCTGTTTGTGGAAGCCGGTCAAGCTTTTAAAGCTATTGGTGCCAGTGTTAGTCTGGACGACACAGACCAGGAAAACAAGGTGCTCATTGTGAAAAAAGGTTTCAAAAAAGCTGAAATCCCAATCAGTAAAAATATCATAAAAATTAATGGTAAAAGTTATGAAATGAATGGCATTGTCGTCATTGCGCCTCGAACCGGTAAGGTATATATCCCGCAGCAAGCTGTAGAGTTAGCTAAAGCCGCTGGATTCTAGTGAACTCGTTTCAGCAGAGCTGAAACATCGGGGGTTCAGGTGGAGAGTCTACTCCACCTGAACTGACGCCGCCTGTAGAGGCGGGAGTCTTGACCGTGATTATTGCTCTAATTGCTGTTATGCTTGTATCTGCTTTTCCGCACCAACAGATTGCTACCGCTGGTGTTGATAACGGCTATGCCGGCAAGAAGGCAAAGTATGTATTCTTTTTTATTGGTGATGGCATGGGTATGCCGCAAGTAAATGCTGCTGAAATTTTCAAGGGTACGCTGGAAAGTGAAAACAAGATGCATAAAGGCAAACTTGGTTTTACAGTATTTCCAAATCAAGGTATGCAAACCACTCATTCGAACAATACCTTCATCACCGAATCGGCAGCAGCCGGAACGGCTCTGGCTACCGGACAAAAAACCAACAATGACATTCTGGGGATGGATGCGACAAAAACCGTGAAGCTTAAAACCATGGCTGAAATGGCTAAAGAGAAGGGTATGAAGGTCGGCATTGTATCCAATGTATCGATTGACCACGCTACTCCGGGCGCCTTTTATGCCCATGAACCTACCCGCAAAAACTATTATGAAATCGGTCTGGCGCTGGTCTATGGTACGTACGAACCATTTAGTGTTACCGTTACCCATATACTCAACCAAAAAGCCGGTATCGGCTGGACTACTTATGCACATACCGGTGTAGCAATACCAGTATTTGCGCAGGGTATTGGCGGCGAGCTTTTCCAAGGCTATTACGATAATACCGATATTGCCAAAAAGATTATGAACATTATGGGTGTCAAACAGCAATAGTTGCTGAGTAAACTTTAGAGAAAACCGGGCGGAATATCCGTCCGGTTGATCTAAACTAGGCAAGAAAGGACGCCGGTTATGCCTTATTCCCGGAATACAGATAAAATCTTTGTACTTGTTATCGCAATACTTTGCATCATATTATATTTCCTGCCGACGGGATTTCCAACTCAAGACGATGACTATGTTCGCAGTAAAGCCAAAGTAACTGCGGTTGATAACCAAGCCATACATCAGCGTGGCGTTGTTCAGACTGGTGTACAGGCAGTGAGCGTACAGGTTGTTGGCGGCGAGTTTGCCGGTCAGGAATTTGAGGCTACCAACACACTGCTGGGAAAGCTGGAGATGGACAAAGTATTTCAGCCTGGTGATACCGCCTTGGTCGTTATCAAGGGAGAACATGGCCGGATTATCGCGGCTAATTTAATTGATCACTATCGGCTTGATCAAGAAGCACTCTTATTTGGACTATTTATACTCGCATTGTTCTGGTTTGCCCGTTGGACAGGCGTAAAAGCCGTGCTTTCCTTTGTTTTTACCATTTTAGTTTTGTGGAAAGTGCTCTGGCCGCTGTTTCTGAAGGGCTGGGACCCGATTATCCTTTCACTATTGGTTGTTTGCACCATTGTCGGTTGTGTTACTTTTTTGGTAACAGGGTTTGGCCGCACCGGCTTGGTATCTTTTCTGGGAACCATGTGTGGGGCGATTGCCGCTTGTTTGTTAGCAGTTTTATTTGGACAACTATTTAAGGTGCATGGCGCGGTGATTCCGTTTGCCGAAACATTACTGCATGTTGGGTTTAGTAATATTGATCTTACTAAAATTTTCCTTGCAGGGATCTTTGTGGCTTCATCAGGAGCCATGATGGATGTAGCGGTTGATATTGCAGTAGCCGTAACAGAGCTTGTTGATAAAAATCCCTCCATTACCCGCAGTGAGGCAGTTGCCTCTGGCATGAATGTTGGCCGGGCAGTTGTCGGTACAATGACGACAACTCTACTACTGGCGTATTCCGGTTCCTTTACCGCCCTCATGATGGTATTTATGGCCCAGGGTACGCCAGTAATTAATATATTGAACTTGACCTATATTGCAGCAGAGATCCTCCACACCCTTGTCGGTAGTTTTGGTGTTGTACTTGTTGCACCCTTTACTGCTTGGCTGGCAGGTTGGCTGCTAACTGGTCAAAGAGTTTCTGAGTAAGCTATCCCTCTCCCCTTAAATAAAAGCACGGACTGCCTGCCTCTCATTTTTTGTGAAGCAGGCTTTGTGCTTTTCAATTAAAAAAAGTAAGAGGTTCTATATTTCTCCCTTCCTGCGTAAATTAGTTGTATCTGCCATAGGGCCGATTTTTAAGGAGGGGACATATTGAATCATAAAGAATGGATTGCGATGGTTTTAGCTGGGGGGCGGGGTACCCGGTTGGGTGCGTTAACAAAGGCAGTAGCCAAACCAGCTGTAGCATTTGGTGGTCAATATCGTATTATTGATTTTACTTTAAGCAACTGTAAAAATTCCGGCGTAGATACCGTAGGGGTCTTAACCCAGTATCAGCCGCTTACTTTGCATGATTACATTGGTAATGGTGCTGCCTGGGATCTTGATCGAAAAGGCGGGGGAGTGCATATTCTGCCTCCATATGCCAGCGCCAAGGGCGGCGAGTGGTATGCAGGTACAGCTGATGCGGTGTATAAAAATCGAGAGTTTGTTGAGCAGTTTGCGCCACAATATGTTGTTGTGTTATCAGGCGACCATATATATAAGATGAATTACAGCGTCATGCTTGAGCAGCATAAGCTGCGGCAAGCTGATGCTACGATTGGTGTATTGGAAGTGCCTTGGAGTGAGGCTGGCCGATTTGGGATTATGGAGACAACAGCAAGTGGGCGCATTATTGATTTTGTTGAAAAGCCTTGTCAACCCAAAGGAAATCAGGCTTCTATGGGTGTGTATATTTTCACATGGAAAGTGTTAAAACAATACTTGATGAAAGACGCGGCCCAGGCGGGTTCCAGCCATGATTTTGGGAAAAATATCATTCCGGCTTTATTAGCGGGTGGTCAGCGCGTGTATGCATACCGTTTTAACGGCTACTGGAAAGATGTGGGAACGGTAGTTAGTTACTGGGAAGCCAATATGGATTTACTGGGGGATTCGCCGAAAGTAGTGCTTGACGATGCAGCATGGCCGGTGTACTCGCTGCGCCCAAGCCTGCCGCCGCACTATCATGGCGCTACGGCCAAGGTAAGCGATTCCTTGATTGCGGGAGGGGTTACGATCCTAGGTGAGGTAGACAATTCGGTTATTTTTCCAGGAACTTATATTGGAGATGGGGTCAAGGTGAAAAATAGTGTTATTATGCCTTATGCCAGGTTGGAGCAGGGGGTAAGCGTTGACGGCGTTATTGTTACTCCCCATACAGTAATTACTGCCAGGATGGCTGGCGACAAGGACTGCGGTATTATTCAGGTTGTCGAGCAGTCTACAACCCAAGAGTCATCGGTACCAGTCTGCTGGGCAGTGTAAAACATTGTAAAAGTATTAGAATGATGCAAATATTTGACAGGGATTTTCTACGCTGATAGAGAAGCAATACAAAAAATAATAGTTCACTATGGACAATAAAGGATGATAAACAATGACTGCTGCTTGCGTTAGTGATCACGAGTTATACTTGTTCCATGAAGGTAGTCTGCAACGCAGTTACCGCTTGTTGGGGGCACATGTGGTAGCGGACGGTCGTGGGGTGCGCTTTGCCGTATGGGCGCCGAACGCCCAGGCCGTCCGGGTTATTGGTGATTTCAATAATTGGGATGGCAGTAGACATGCCCTCGAAAAGGTTAGTACCTGTGGTGTCTGGTCTCTATTTGTTCCTGAGGTTAATACCGGGGATCTTTATAAATATGAGATTATCACTGCAGCTGGTGAGATATTACATAAGGCAGATCCGTATGCTTTTGCCGCAGAAATTAGACCAAAGACAGCATCAAAGGTGGCCTGCCTGGCAGGCTACACCTGGCAGGATACGGCGTGGCTGAAAAATAAGACTACGCCGTCTATTTATGAGCAACCTATGAATATTTATGAAGTGGATTTGGGCTCATGGAAGCGGGGCGATGAGCGGCAGCCGCTCTCCTACCGGGAGTTAGCGCCAGAACTTGCCGACTATGCTGCCGATATGGGCTATACTCATATTGAACTGTTGCCAGTGGCTGAGCATCCTTTTGACGGGTCATGGGGCTACCAGGCTACAGGTTATTATGCGGTTACCAGCCGCTACGGTTCGCCTGAAGATTTTATGTTCTTGGTGGATTGCTGCCACCAGCGAGGAATTGGTGTTATTCTGGATTGGGTCCCTGGGCATTTCTGTAAAGATGCCCACGGTCTTGCTGAATTTGATGGTACAACCCTTTACGAATATGCTGATTTGTATCGCAAGGAAAATCGCGGTTGGGGTACGCTCAATTTTGATCTTGGTCGGCCTGAGGTTATGAGTTTTCTCATCTCCAATGTGCTGTTTTGGATGGAACTATACCACATTGATGGCATTAGAATGGATGCAGTGGCTAATATGTTGTATCTAAATTATGGGAAAGAGGATGGAGAATGGGCACCAAATTGTCATGGTGGCACCGAAAACTTGGAGGCTATCAACTTTTTACGGCGACTCAATGAAGCTGTTTTTGCCAATTACCCGGCGGCCTTGGTTATTGCGGAGGATTCAACGGCGTGGCCGCTAGTTACCCAGCCGACTGATGTGGGAGGGCTTGGCTTCAATTTCAAATGGAATATGGGCTGGATGAACGATATGCTGCGTTACATGGAGCTTGATCCGCTACACCGCCAGCACCATCATAAATTAGTAACCTTTTCTTTTATGTACGCATTTTCGGAAAACTTTGTTTTGCCTTTATCGCATGATGAGGTGGTTCATGGCAAACGGTCACTGCTTGATAAAATGCCCGGAGATTATTGGCAGAAGTTTGCTAATTTGCGGGCATTTTATGGTTACATGATGGCTCATCCGGGTAAAAAATTGTTGTTTATGGGGGGGGAATTCGGTCAGTTTATTGAATGGAATTACCAGGATAGCCTGGATTGGCACTTATTAGACTATGAAATGCACGGTAAGCTGTATAATTATGTCCGGGAACTTAATCATTTTTATTTGGAAAACCCGGCGATGTGGCAAAATGACCGGGATTGGCAGGGATTTTCCTGGATTGACTGCCAGGACTGGCAGCAGAGTGTCCTGGTTTTTAAACGGCAAGGCAAACAGGCAGACGATTTTATTATTGCTGTAGTAAATTTTACGCCTGTTGTCCGGACAGAATACCGGATTGGCGTGCCTGCAGCCGAGTATTATCTTGAAGTATTTAATAGCGACAGCTTGATTTACGGCGGCTCCGGGCAAGGTAACCCTGGTAATAGGCAGCCAGAGGCGATTTCTTGCCATAATCAACCGAATTCACTGGTTATTACGCTACCGCCGCTGGCGATGGTATATTTTAAGCCAGCAGGACACCGGAAAAAGTAGCAAGCCCTGTAATTTTGATTGTAGAATATATACTATGGGGGGAGTGAAGTACTTTGCGCAGTAAAGAATGTGTTGCCATGATTTTGGCTGGCGGTCAGGGAAGTCGCTTGGGAGCGTTGACCAAAAAACTGGCTAAACCGGCGGTACCATTTGGCGGTAAGTACCGAATTATTGATTTTCCTTTAAGTAATTGCTATAACTCGGGGATTAATACGGTTGGTGTGCTGACTCAATACCAGCCACTTGCTCTTCATTCCTATATCGGAATTGGCAGCGCCTGGGATCTTGACCGGCGGGAGGGCGGTGTCTATGTATTGCCGCCTTATGTACGGGAAAAAGGTGGGGAATGGTATAAAGGAACCGCTGATGCCATTTTCCAAAACATTAACTTTATTGAGATGTTTAATCCTGAGTATGTGCTGATATTATCAGGTGATCACATCTATAAAATGGATTATTCCTTCATGCTTGATAAGCACAAAGCCTCGCAGGCCGATGCTACCATTGCCGTTATTGAGGTGCCCTGGGAGGAAGCCAGTCGATTTGGTATTATGAATACGTCTGAGGATGACCGGATTATTGAATTTGAAGAAAAGCCGAAAAAGCCTAAGAATAACCTAGCCTCGATGGGCGTATACGTATTTAGCTGGCCGGTATTGCGGTCGTATTTGACAGGCGATGCCATTAGTGATATATCCAGCCATGACTTTGGTAAAGATATTATCCCACAAATGCTTGCTGGAAATGAGCGGTTATGCGCGTATCGCTTTGCTGGCTACTGGAAAGATGTTGGGACTGTGGAAAGTTTTTGGGAGGCCAACATGGATCTGCTTAGTGACGAGCCGGCCTTGGACTTATACGATCCGGATTGGCGAATTTATTCGGTGAGTCCAACCCAGCCCCCCCACGTGATTGCCAATACAGCCAGGGTGGTTTGTTCGATGGTTAGTGAGGGCTGCCAGGTTTTTGGGCAGGTGGAGAACTCGGTATTATTTCCAGGGGTTTATATAGGAGAAGGCGCTAAGGTTAAAGACTCTATTGTTATGCCATATGCCTCCATTGGCGCCAACGCCATAGTTAACAAAGCTATTATTGGTCGTAAATCAAGCGTTGAATTTGGTGCGCAGCTGGGGGTTAATGATCAGCTGGAACAAGAAGCCAGTCGCTGGTTTTCCGGGATAACGCTGATTGGCGAAAATCTGACAGTTACCAGCGAGACCAAGATTAAGCGCAATGCACTGCTTACTCGGCTGTAGGTTCTAGAAAGCAGATTGTGTTAGGGGGAATGAGCTTGTTAAAGAATGTGATGGGTCTTATCAATTTGCATGAAAGTCATGAGTCATTCCGGGAGATAACCAAGCACCGGCCGCTGGCGGCCATTCCTTTTGCTGGCCGGTATCGGTTGATAGACTTTGTGCTATCAAATTTTATTAATTCCGGGATAACCAATGTCGGTATTTTATCAGCAGGCAATTCCCGCGCACTTTCCGACCATATCCGCTCTGGTAAGGAGTGGGACTTGGCTCGTAAACGGGATGGCTTGTTTTTATTGCCATCATGGCAGACGGGCGCGGTGCAAGGGTCATTTCCCAGCGATTTAACGGACTTTTTCAGTAATCTTGACTATATTAAAAGCAGTCGTCAGCGGTTTGCCCTGCTTTCTGGCAGCCGGGCGGTTTGTAATATTAACTATGAGGCTGCGTATTACTATCATTTGGAGAAAAAGGCAGATATAACTGTATTATATAAAGAGTATACTAGTGCAGAGGCCAAGAGTCTGTCTGGGGTTACTATGTTCAAAACAGCGGGTGATGGTCGAGTTGTCGACATGGAGATATGTCCGGTGAATACCCATAGCAGCAAATTATCACTGGAGATGTATCTGATGGATCGGCACTTGCTGGTGGATTTGATTGATGCCAGTGTGTCACGGGGTGGGACTAATTTCGCTCGTGATTGTATTATGAAAAACATAGAAAATCTTAAAATTTACGGATTTCCATTTAATGGATATTTGGCTCGTATTGACTCTCTGCAAAACTATTTTAACCATAGTATGAAGCTTTTGACTCCGGAAATATGGCAGGAGATCTTTTTTGCCAACGGCTCCATTTATACCAAGGTAAAAGATGAAGCACCAGCAAAGTACCAGCGGGATGCTGTCGTTACATCGTCGCTGGTAGCTAATGGTTCAGTTATAGCTGGTAATGTCGAAAATAGTATTTTGTTTCGTGGTGTCAAGGTACATAAAGATGCCCGGGTGAGCAATAGTATTGTTATGCAAAAAGGGGAAATTGGTCCAGGTGCCGTTATCGAAAATGTAATCTTTGATAAAGATGTGAAAATTACAGCAGGTAAAAAACTCAAGGGAGAATTAAATCACCCGATTGTGATCGAAAAGGGGACGGTGATTTAATGCTAAAAGTACTATTTGTGGCTTCTGAGGCAGCACCTTTTGCCAAAACGGGCGGCTTGGGCGAGGTGATTGGATCTTTACCCAAGGAACTGAGAAAGCAAGAACTTGACGTTCGGGTCATTATGCCTAAATACAGTGCAATTCCGAGCGAGTTTACCAGGCAGATGGTGCAGAAGGCAGCGCTTACCGTGCCTGTGGGCTGGCGTCAACAATATGCCGGGTTATTTGAACTTGCTTATCAAGGGATTACCTGGTATTTTGTCGATAATGAGTACTATTTTAAGCGTGACAGTCTTTACGGCCATTACGACGAAGCTGAGCGTTTCGCCTATTTTTGCCGGGCAGTACTAGCAGCATTACCTCAGCTGGATTTTATACCGGACATTATTCACTGCCACGATTGGCAGACCGGGCCGCTGGCTGCCATGCTCAAATTGCAATATTTGGTGAGAAATAAATATGCAGCAATTAAAACGGTGTTTACTGTCCATAACTTAATGTATCAGGGGATTTTTCCAGGCGAAATGCTGGGTGACTTGCTTGGTTTACCAATCAGTGCTTTTACGGCCGACGGGTTGGAGTTTCATGGAAAGGTAAACTATTTAAAAGGCGGGCTGGCTTTCAGCGATAGTATTACTACCGTCAGTAAGTCCTATGCTGAGGAGATTCAGCAGCCGTATTTTGGCGAAAATCTGGATGGTTTCCTGGTTAAGCGGCAAGCTGACACCTATGGTATTATTAACGGTATTGATTATGAGGTATATAATCCAGCTAAGGATCCAGATATTTATACGAATTATACCTGGCGGGGTACCAACAAACGGCTTGATAACAAGCTTGCGTTGCAAAGCGAAGTAGGACTGCCTGTAGACAAGCAGATTCCGATTATTGGCATTGTTTCCCGCCTGGTAGCTTCAAAGGGTTTGGATTTGATTGCCCATGTCATGGAAGAATTGTTAGCCCTTGATGTGCAGGTGCTGGTGCTGGGAACCGGGGAGGCACGTTATGAGCAGCTGTTTCGTGATGCAGCCTGGCGTCATCCGAATAAGGTTTCGGCAACTATTAGCTTCTCTGATAAATTAGCCCACCGGATTTACGCTGGCTCAGATTTGTTTTTGATGCCTTCGCGATTTGAACCTTGTGGCATTAGTCAGCTGATTGCGCTTAGGTATGGCAGTATTCCGCTTGTGCGTCAGGTGGGCGGTCTCAAGGATACTGTTATCCCTTTTAATCCGGAAACAGGGGCCGGGAATGGTTTTACTTTTACCAACTACAATGCACATGAGATGCTCCGGACAGTGGAGCAGGCGGTAGCACTGTACCAGGACAAAACAAAGTGGAATAAATTGATTAAAAATGCCATGC
>JAGGAA010000273.1 GCA_017889675.1 Bacillota bacterium
GGCCATGTATCCAGAGTATTATAAAGGTATTCACGGATATGAGTATAAGGTATCGGATGTGAGATAAAGCCCAAGGCCCGCGTTAGCGGGTTTTTTTATCTGCTAAGCATTCTAATAAAATTCTAAAAAAAAGGATATATAATTCTAAACATACCATACCTATTATGAATACTTCTCCAACCCCAGCAAATGCTGGGCTTTTTTTTCATATGGAAAGTATAACTTTTCCTGAATTGAACGACTATACCCCTAAAGGGCACAGGCGGCTTCTGCCGGCGACGCATCCGGATGGTGCTAGTGCCGATTGCGCCATGGATGACATAGCAATTCGGCCGTCCTAACGGACTTGGCACAAGCCAAGTCTTTTCGTATAGAGCCTTCGAAGAAAATTGTGTGTTATGAGTAAGATGTTGGCATATCGGTTAACCAGGGGGAATAGAGTGGTTGACGAAAGCTTTAAACTGGTCTTATAATTTGGTTAGGTTTATTTAAAAATGTATAGTTTTAAATAATATAATATGCGGAGGATTATAATGAACACTAAAGGTGATTTAACAGATTTTATTTATGCAGCACTTTTTGCAGCGCTAACGGCGGTATTGGGATTTGTTTCTATACCTTTTTGCAGCGCTAACGGCGGTATTGGGATTTGTTTCTATACCATTGCCTTTCAGTCCAGTTCCTGTTTCAGGACAGAGTTTGGGAATAATGCTGGCGGGAAGTATTCTAACGGCGAGGCAAGCAGTATTTAGCGTCTTGACTTTCATTTTGATTGGTGCCGCAGGCGTGCCGGTTTTTTCGGGATTTGCTGGTGGGATTGGAGTTGTTTTTGGTCCGAGAGGTGGATATTATTTCGGCTTTTTGATAGGCGTCGTTATTATTGCGTTGTTACGAGGACACAAGAATAATATCTGGTATTTAGCTTTAGCAAATAGTATAGGGGGCATTATTGTTGTTTATCTTTTTGGTGTGTTGTGGCTGAGTTTTGTTACTGGTATGGGAGTGGCGAAGGCATTTGTGGCAGGCGCACTTCCATTTATACCGGGAGATTTATTTAAGGTTTTTGTAGCGACCATCATTGGGGTAGCTATAAACAAACGATTACGCAAATAACAACAGGTTTTAGAAGTAGCTTTGTAAAACCAGCTATAACTCCCCAGCAGATAACAATTAAATATAAATTTCATAATATTCATGCAGGAATTTAGCTGTCTTATAGCCAAATAATACTATTAAAATAAATAATGTAAGCAAACCTTCTGAAAAGAAGGGACGCAAAGCCATGGGTCTAAAGAGGATTAAATCTATGACTGCCAGGTTGCACTTAAAGTGTAATCTGGCAGTTTTTTTCATAATGAAAATGGGGGTGTTGGTAGTGGACAATGTAGTTGTCAACGAAAATAATGAATTAAGTAAAGAAGAACTAAAAGAAGTAGAGGAACTGTTGGCTCAATTGCCAAATATTATCGAAGAACTAGAACGAGATGCGTCCAAGAAAGAATCCTAAAGGGAGGTATGACACGTAAGCGATTGAGAACATTTTATCTATTTTTGTAGAAAAATACATGAAATAGCTTATAAATGATGCAGGATATTGTAAACTTTTGTTAGAAATGTAATTTTCGTGATAATTATATAAAGGAGTGACTCATAGTGACATTAAAAATCAAGATAATGGGTGGATTTTTACTGGTGGTATTGTTTACTCTTATTGTGTCAGGTATCAGTTTTTACAAAATCGGTCAAATAAACCAAGAGATCCAAAATATCCATGATACCAATATTCCACTGCTTTTAAAAACAGAAAAAGTTGGGACACTGGGTATTCAACAAGTTGCTACACTCCGTGCGTATTACATAACAGGACAAGACAGCTACATACTAGATTATAAAAAATACAGTGATGAAGCTGGTAACCTTGAAGATGAATTAGATAGAACAGCTATCAGTGGGGAAGGCAAAAAATTGGCTCAAGATCTGAAAAAATTAGATAATGAGTATGACCAGTTTGTTGATAAAGTTGTAGCTTTGAAAAAAGCAGGCAGAGAACAGGAGGCTCTTGCTGTAATGCGTGATCAGGCTACGCCTGCTGCTAAGTCACTGTCTGCGAAAGTGGATGAATATGTAATTTTCAGGGAAAAGCAAATAGAAGAAGCTGTTACTACAGTGCAGTCTATAGGTAATCAAGCTCGAGCTATGGTAAGCATTGTTGGACTTGTCGCTTTGCTGGCAGGTGTCACTATCGGCATCTTTATCAGTAAAGCAGTTATTAGTGCGCTGCAAGGGGTAACAAGTGATCTAACTAAGTTGGCTAAAGGGGATTATAGTTTTCATGTTCCAGATGTTTTTTTCAACAAAAAAGATGAAGTGGGGGCTATGGCAAAATCAATGGATGCCATGCTTAAGGCAATGCGTAACGTTATTGGTCAGGTTGTCCGATCGACCGAACAGATGGCAGCTTCTTCGCAGCAGTTGTCTGCCAGTTCCGAGCAATCAGCGCAGGCATCTAATCAGGTAGCCGGTACAATTGCTGAGGTTGCAGCAGGTGCTGCGCGTCAATTACAGGCGGTAGATGAAACATCCAATATTGTTGAGCAATTATCTGCTGGTATCCAAGAGGTTGCTGTCAATGCCGGTAATGTGGCCGCTACGGCGCAACAGACTACTACGGCAGCAATGGAAGGAGGAAAGGCCGTAGCAAAAGCAACAAACCAGATGGCTCAGATTGAAAAATCCGTAGGCGATTCGGCACATATGGTTAGCAAACTGGGAGACCGATCTTTGGAAATCGGCAGGATTGTGGATACTATTTCCGGTATTGCTGGTCAAACCAATTTACTGGCTCTCAATGCAGCTATTGAAGCGGCTCGGGCAGGGGAACAGGGCCGTGGTTTTGCTGTTGTTGCTGAAGAGGTGCGTAAACTTGCCGAACAGTCTCAGGATGCGGCGAAACATATATCCATTCTGATCAGTGAAATTCGAATAGATACTGATAAAGCTGTGTTTTCTATGGAAACAGGTACACGTGAAGTTAAGACAGGTACAGAGGTAGTTAACGAGGCTGGTAAAACATTTAGTGAAATTATTAAGCTGATTGGGCAGGTATCTGACCAAGTTAACGACATATCAGCTGCGATTGAGCAAATGGCTGCTAGTAGTCAAAATATTGTGACATCAGTAAAAGAAATTAATCATGTAAGCAAAGAAGCTTCGTCTCATACGCAGACAGTTTCGGCCGCAACTGAAGAACAACTGGCTTCAATGGAAGAGATTGCGTCTTCTAGTCAGGCTCTCGCGACTATGGCCGAAGAACTGAGAAATGCGGTTTCAATTTTTAAGGTATAATGGAATAGTAATACTTTTAAAAGGATTTTGGAGAGTAATGTATAATAATAGTATTAAAAGAATAATTGGCAAACCTTCTAAAAGGAAGGGACGCAAAGCCATGGGTCTAAAGATATAATAATCTATGATAGCCAGGTTGCATATTAAAATGCAATCTGGCTATTTTTTGTAGAAAAGAGGGAGAATAAATTGACAGAAAAAAACTGTTCTTGTGGAAGTAAAGTCTTTGAAAATATTAATGTCACACCAGATGGAATTAAGCAAGAAAGATATTTTACAAGATGCGTACAATGCGGCTTAGTCATAGCTACTCATGGGTGTGAGTCGCAGGGGCAATGTCAGCTGATAGTATCTAAATTGTTGAATGTAGTCTGTTGGATGCCTGCGAAACTTTACCATGCAGTGTCACTGATATCCGGTTGGTCGAGGAGGCCGGATACGGAACAAAGATGTTAACCTGTTCCAATTATTTAGTGACTATGTTTTTGGTTTTTAAAATGGAAAAGATTTATCATGTCAATTA
>JAGGAA010000274.1 GCA_017889675.1 Bacillota bacterium
GGCTAAATCAGGCCGGTTGTTCAAGGAAACCGCAATACATTCTTCCATCGTTTTATCATATTTTTGGTATTTCAGCTCATCTTTAACGCTAAGCTCAGTTGCAAGCGGCAAACTGATAATATTATTTAAGTTGGATACCGCAAGTTCATACGAATTCTTGGCAATAATTAGATTTTGTTCCGCATCGGCTTTTTCTACCTCTGAACGCAATACGTCAGTTTTCGCCACAGTACCGGCGTTATATTGGGCCTCTACATTCTTCAGATGCTCGGTAAGACGGTCCAGCGATTCTCCGTTAAGAATGACCAAATTACGAGTTTGTAAAATTTTGTAATATCCGGTTGTGGCATTCAATTTGATTTGCTGTTGAGTATCGGTTACACCTAAATCAGCAACTTTCACTGCTAGTTTAGCATTATCAATAGTACCTTCAAGCTTGCCGCCAGTGTATAAGGGCAGTGTCATATCAATACTATTGGCATAGAGAGTGGTTAAGTACGCCGGAACAGGGTATTTAAACAGGGAATTTGAAGTTTCGTTGTAAACATATGTACTCGATGCTGCCGTCTTGTAACGACTTGCATTATGTGAAAAGGTGACCGACGGCGCTTTGCCAGCTTTGGCAACGCTGACATCCCAGTTGGCCTTTTCCAGCTCGGATTCCGATATTTTTACGGCAGGGTTACTTTTGAGTGCCATTGCCACAGCTTCCTCAAGCGTAAGTTCGACTGGGGCAGCTAAGCCTGGAAGCGCTGCCGCCATGAGCATCGTCCCTGTAAGTAGAGCTGTTGCCTGTTTAGCTCCGCGACTACATAATTTAAATTTTACCATAAATATATATGACCTCCTTGAAATTACACTTGTTGCGAGTTGACTGTTTAGTCAAGCACTTATTATTATAGGTTCACCGCTTGATGGTGTCAATGCGAAATACCGCTAAAATGACCGTCGTATCCCCCAATAAGACGTTTTTTCATCCTGCTTATTCAGACTATCGGTCTGCCCCACCAGAAAAGTATCTGGTGCTACCTGATACTGTGTCCGCAGTTTAACCCGGACATCATTAGGATCATAGGCATCCAGCGACATTCGCAGTTCTTTACCCAGCTTGGCATCCACACCAATGCCGACCTTGTTATCAATAATACCTACCCGCTGACTTACAACCGGACCGCTTTTGCCTAGTTGCAAGTTCACTTTATCATCTTCACCAATATCGTTAACACCAATAACCGCAAAATCACTAGGTGAGGTATTGATGGTAATATTGGCATTGCTTTGATACTTATGATTATCAGGATCATAGAGCGCTTCGATACTTGCCTCTGTTTTGATATTCGCTACCTTATTGAGCATTTGATTAGCCTTGGCCGAAGCATCACGAGCATTTTTCAGGGTTTCCTTGAGGTTTTTGGATGTCTCGGGATCGGTTACAACCCCTTCTAGGGCAGTAGCCATCTTTTCAACCCGGCTGCTGGTTTGGCGAAGAGCCGCTATGGTTTCCCGCAAATTTTGGGCTGTCTGCCCGTTGTTATCCACATCGGCAAGCATGGTATCTACCCTACCCGCCGTAGCCTTGAGGCTGACTGACATGTCCTTTAGGTTACTAACCATAGATGTTAGGTCACCATGACTCGCATCAGCCAATGTGGCCAACGTAGCTGTCAAACGATTCAGGTTGTCAGTTATATCCCTGGTATTTAGGGCTGTGGCTTTAAGTGCAGCTCGGACTTTTTCGTCGCCAATAATATCGTTGAGCGCCTTAACCAAAGTTTTAACTTCATCAAGTACCTGATTGGCTGATACCATGAGTTCATCCATTCCCTGCGGGTTCTCGCCATACACCTTGTCATTAGGAACTAAAAAACCTTTCACATCCCGTGGCGGTACAATATTGATGAATTTTTCCCCCAGTAAGCCATCTGAGCCGATGGTAAATTTCGAGCCAATAGGAACCTTAACTCCAGGATTCAGCATAATATCAGCAACAACCGCTTCAGGTAACACCCGTACATCAGCCACCTTACCGACCTCTACACCGGCATAACGCACAAGGTTACCAGGCTTCAAGCCACTTACCTGCCCAAACATGGCCTGTACCGGATATCCTTTATCGCTAAAACTCATACCACTTAAATAAATAATCATTCCAACAAGTAAAGCAAGACCAGCCAGCGTTATGGCTCCGACTTTTGCTTCTGTATTCATGCTCTGGACCTCCCTTTACTTTCTGGGAACGCAATTCCTCCCCGAATGAATTTAATCATAATCGGGTTTTCGGATTGTCTTATCTTGTCAGGCGTACCAGTTTCAATAATGCTGCCGCCATAGATCATCGCAATCCGGTCAGCAATATGGAAAACGCTCGACATGTCATGGGTAACAACAACCGAAGTAGCATCAATCATCCGTCTGGTACTAACAATCAGCCTGTCAATTGTATTTGACATAATAGGATCAAGACCCGCGGTAGGCTCATCATACAGCACAATGTGCGGATCAATCGCTATCGCCCGAGCCAAGCTAACCCGTTTTTTCATCCCACCAGACAATTCGTTAGGCATAGCCGTTTCCTGGCCCCGCAGCCCGACCATTCGCAGCTTACGCCGCACGGTTCGGGCAATTTCTTCTTCTGTCATATCGGTATGCTGATGTAAACCGAAGGCCACATTCTGCCCCACTGACATGGAGTCAAACAAGGCTGAATACTGAAAAACCATACCCATTTCTAACCTGATTTTGTTAAGCTCATCTTCTGTCATTGCGGTAATTTCCCGGCCATTAACCCAAATCTCGCCACTTGTTGGTTTCAATAAACCGATAATCAATCTGAGCAGGGTGCTTTTTCCCGAACCACTTGGCCCGATAATGACCATGATTTCCCCTTGTTCAATTGTCAGGTTAATGTCTTTAAGGACTTGTTTTCCCCGAAAATTCATATTGACATTAACTAGCTTGATCATGGTTGAACCTCACATTTCTATATACAACAATGGTTGCAGACGGTGGTGTGTTTATCATTACTGATATAGCGCTACAGATAAAAAATAGTTACTAATAAAAATTAGAATAATAGACAATACTACTGAACCAGTTGTTGCTTGGCCCACGCCTTCCGCACCTTGCGCAGTTGTTAACCCTTTATGGCAGCCGATAATGGCAACAATAACCCCAAAAACCATGGCTTTAATCAGTCCACCAAGAATATCATGTGGCACCGCAAACACTTTAATCGAGTTAAAAAAGGTAAACGGAGTAATGCTGGCAGAGAATGTTGCAATTAGATAACTACCAATAGTACCAATCCACTCTACCGGTACGGGCAAAAAATTCAATAAGCATAACCAGACTCCTTACCCTGTATTCGGTTCAGATAATGTGTAATAGTATTCAATATTTATTTCTAATTCCCTGCTGCTTCCCTGTTAATTAAATTTTTCAAAGCAAGGAAGTAAGTGTCTTTACTTTTGGCATTGCCCCAAAAGTAACAAAAGGTCTAGGCCCTAAGCCTCCAAAAGCTGAAAAGCCGGGCGGTATTCCTAAAATCCGTACACTCGCTACGCTCAAACAGTACGGATTTTTTTACGGAATACCGCCCGGCTTTTCTCCTGCGGATCGCTTTTTCCGGCAATGGCCGTGGGGTTACGTGGGTGCCGGGATAACCGCCTTGGAGACACAATTCTGAAATTACAAGGCCTGCCCCCTTGCAATTACGCTACCGTTAACCCTTTGAACACTTTGCGTACTTTGCGGTTACAATCCTTAAAATAGGTTTGGTTTTGGGCTATGAGGGGTAGGTTTGTTGAACCACAAAGGTCACAAAGAGCGCAAAGGGGTATGAAAGTAACGGGGGTTTTACTTTTGGCATTGCCCCAAAAGTAACAAAAAGTCTAGGCCCTAAGCCTCCAAAAGCTGAAAAGCCGGGCGGTATTCCTAAAATCCGTAAACTCGCTACGCTCAGACAGTACGGATTTTTTTACGGAATAC
>JAGGAA010000275.1 GCA_017889675.1 Bacillota bacterium
TTGTATAGCGGTATTGAGCAAAAAGGGTTATAGTAATTCCAAAAGGCGAAATTGCCACTAGCGGTGGGCAATTTCGCTTTTTGTCTATTGTTTTTTGGGGTAATATTGGCAATAATAGCAGGGATTATAGTAAAAGACGCGAACATACTATAGTAGTTAATAATAATTACAAACTCAGTAAAGGAGTTGTTTATATGAATCAAGATAATGGTTGTAATGAAGCTGGCTGCAGCTCATCTTGTGACTGCGGTTGCTCTGGCTGTGGTTCGGTTGTCGAGGAAAGTCAATTTAATAAAGACATGCAGGCACTTTATGATGCTGGTAAAACGGCGGACATGTTGGCAGCTTGCAGTAAGCAACTGGCGGCAGAGCCGGATAATAGTGACGCCTATTTTTGGCGCGGTGTAGTAGCTGCTGTCGATAGTGACTTTGAGCAGGCACTTGCCGACTACACCAAAGCCATTGAGCTTAATTCCCACAAAGCTGTTTATTATTCGTATCGTGGCAGTGCATATGCCATGATTGATGATATCAAAAATGCAGTGATGGATTATTCTAAGGCCATGTTTTATGAACCTGAGGATTGGATGAACTACGCAAACCGTGGTGTGTTGTATCTTAATAACAACATGTTTGAGCATGCTATTGATGATTTAAGTAAAGCCCTTGAGCTGGAGCCAGCAGATATGGCCTCTTATATAAACCGGGGCGACGCCTTTGCTGCTCGAAATTTATATTCAACAGCGATTGCCGACTATAATAAGGTAATTGAGCGCTTTCCGGAAGAGCCCGCGGCATTGATTAAACGGGGACAGGCTTACTATGAGATTGGTCTTATTGAAGAGGCATTGGCTGATTATAATAAGGTAATTGAGTTAGAACCAGAGAATATTCAAGCTATTGCTATCAGAGCCTCTATATATATGGGCCAAGAAAAACCTGGCGAGGCTGTTGCCGATTTTACCCAGGTTATTGATGCTGATCCTAGTGATGGCAGACCCTATTTTTTCCGGGGGATTGCTTATGCTGCGCAAAAGGATTATGATGCAGCCATTGCTGATTTTACCCGTACGGTAGAGCTTGATCCGGATAATGTGTTGGCTCACCATAATAAAGCGCTATGCTGCGAACAGCAAAAGCGTACTGCTGAGGCTATTGCTGCTTACAAAGAGCTTTTAAAACGAGCCAAACCAGAGTCGCCGGAAGAAGCTCATGCCAAGGAACGGTTGCAGGCTTTAGAACAAGCAGCAGATGACACGCAACTGCAATAGGAGGAAATGTTTTATGGAAAAAAGACGCTTAGGACGAACAGGTTTTTTGGTGACACCAATTAGTTTTGGCGCACTGCCGATGCAGCGCTGTACAATGGACGAGGCTGGTGAAGTGCTTAATGCTGCTTTGGATGCCGGAATAAACTTTTTTGACACAGCCAGAGCCTACACGGATAGTGAAGCAAAAATCGGCAAGTACATAGCTGGCCGCCGCAGTGAATACTATTTGGCTACGAAGAGTATGGCCAGAACCAAAGCAGCCATGGCTGAGGACATTGCTACCAGCCTGGCTACGATGAAAACCGAGTATATTGATGTTTACCAAATGCATAATGTCAAGACTGAACAGGAATGGGAAGCGGTTATGGCACCAGATGGGGCGCTGGTTGCCTTGAAAGAAGCGAAAGCCGCGGGGAAAATACGGCATATCGGCATAACCGGCCATAATGTGGACATGCTGATAAGGGCGGTTAAAACTGAGGAGTTTAGTACTGTGCAGGTGCCCTTCAATTGTGTAGAGCAGCGGGCCATGAATGACTTGTTTCCGCTAGCCAGGTCACTGGATGTGGGGATCATTGTTATGAAACCACTAGGGGGCGGTCTCATTGATCAGGTGGACTTAGCCTTGCGTTTTGTGTTGCAACAAGAGGGTGTAGTTGCTATTCCGGGCATGGATAAGGTAGAACATGTTACCGAGAATTTGGCTCCAGCCCAACACTTTAAATCGCTTAATCCTGAGGAAACAGCCAAACTGACCGCCATAGCTGAGGAACTAGGCTCTAATTTCTGCCGCCGCTGTGGGTACTGTATGCCTTGCGCTGCCGGAATTGATATTCCGCAGATGTTTATTTTTCACTTGCAATATACAAGATATGGGTTAAAGAGCGCTATACCAACACGATACCAGGGTGCTAAGGTTAAAGCCTCAGAGTGTATCGAATGCGGAGAGTGCGAAGAGCGTTGTCCTTACAATCTTCCCATTCGCGAACGGATGAAACAGGTGGCCAAAGACCTCGGGTAGTACTACAAGGAGGAATGGATATGGCCGAAGACAATAAGTTTGATATTGCCATTATCGGTGGTGGTCCGGCAGGGCTGTCGGCCGCACTGACAGGGCGCATTCGGAATAAAAACATTGCTGTATTTGAACATCTTGATTTTAGCCAAAAGCTGCAAAAGGCACATTTGGTCGATAATTATCTGGGGTTGCCGGAAGTTAGCGGTAAAGGCTTAATGCAGCATTTTACCGGACATGCACTGGCCCATGGTCCGAAGGTTGTTAAAGAAAAGGTAGTGAGCGTATTTCCTGGTGATGCTATGTTTACGCTGCTTACACCGCAGACCACCTATGAAGCCAAAGCCATTATTTTTGCCACAGGTGTGGTAAGTACTCTTTTATTTCAAGGTGAGCGGGAGTTACTTGGCCGAGGAGTCAGCTACTGTGCTACCTGCGATGGTCGGATGTTTGAAGGCAAGGATGTAGCCGTTATTTCCTATACGGAGGAAAGCGAAAACGAAATCACATTTCTAGGTGAACTTTGCCGTAATGTATATTATTTGCCACAGTATAAAGGTGATTTTACTCAGATGCGGGCGCCAATTAAGGTGCTTACAGCCAAACCAAAGGCTATTGTTGGTGACGGACAAGTGGAAAAGCTAGTGACAGATAAGGAAGAAATTAAGGTGCATGGGGTCTTTATTATGCGCCAGTCTGATCCTGTGGAAAATTTGTTGCCAGGCCTGGAACTAGATGGTGAAGTCATCAAGGTCAACAGGGATATGTCAACAAACATTCCCGGGGTATTTGCTGCTGGTGATTGTACCGGCAAACCCTGGCAAATCGCTAAGGCTACTGGTGAGGGGCTTGTCGCTGTGCTGAGTGCCATAACGTATATTGATAAGTGAAAAAGAGCGAGATTGCTTCGCATGCGTTTGCAATGACAAAGTTTGGGGATTTCCCAACTGGTCATTGCGAGCACAACGAAGCAATCTCGCTTTTGCGTATCTCATTGCCAAGGGTAATGATAATCTT